>JBBITY010000085.1:4134-10523 GCA_037440565.1 Desulfurellales bacterium | reverse complement strand
ACGTACCTGCGCGAAGGGCTCGAACAGTGGCTCGCTGCCTCGGCGCTGCGGGAAGGCGGCGCCCGCCTTCTGAGCGCAGGGTTTGCCAGCGAACGGCGCCACGCCCCCCTCGCGGTCGCGCAGCCGACCCAGCTCCGTGTGCCTCCGGGACCGGGTTGGGGTGACGGGATGAAATGACGGCCGCGGCGCCACCAGTACAGGGACACGCAATGGCCCAAACCGATATGTGGCGCTACCGGTCGACGAGGTGCTGGGTCCGATGGATGTTTCGATCGCGCAGTTGACGCCGATCGACGTCGTCGCCCGGGGCATCGGCACCGTCGCCGGCATCGTCCCGCTCGCCGACGGGCTGCTGTTCATCCACGACCTGGAACGCTTTCTCTCGCCAGAAGAAGAGCAGGCGCTCGATGCAGCGTTGGAGGAGCAGATGTGATCCTCTCTGCTGAATTACACCGGCGCGAGGTGCCCTCGTCCGGGCGACGCCCGCGATGACAGTCCCGCTCTGAAAATGGAAGCCAGTCGGCGGAAACCCCAGATTGATTGGCTGTCGGCCTTCGCCCGGCTCGAAAGCGTCTTCGGCATGGCGGCGGCGCTCGACCTCGATGCCGCCCGATACGCCTTGTCACCGGCGGCGATCGCGCAGACGCTCCGCGCCGCGCTGGCCGGGAGATGAGGTGTGAATGCTCAAGTCACGAACAAGCCAGTGGAACCACAGAGGCACACAGATGCACAAGGATAATGATCCGAAGGCGCTCTCTTTGCGTCGAGAGAATGAAAAGGACGTCGAGGTTCATTTGTGTTCATCGGTGTCGATCTGGGGTTTCGGCTCTCTCTGGTTCGCCACCTGTGGCTTTCGGGCTCAGCGGGCAATGGGCATGATTTGAATGGAGACTCCGCAAACGCACACCAGCCGTCCGGTGACGATCTTGATCGTCGAGGACAGTGCTACGCAGGCCGAGCAGCTCCGCAACGTGTTGGAGGGGCGCGGCTACGCGGTGCGCGTCGCCCGCGACGGACAACAAGCGCTGGCGGCACTGCGCGAGAACGCGCCCACCGTGGTGGTCAGCGACGTGATCATGCCTGGCATGGATGGTTACGCCCTGTGCCACGCGATCAAGTCCGACCCGGCGCTGCGCGACATTCCGGTCGTCTTGGTGACCACGCTCACCAGCCCGGAGGACGTCGTGCGGGGGCTGGAGTGCGGTGCCGACAACTTCATCCGCAAGCCGTACGACGAGGACTACCTGCTGTCGCGTATCCAGCACATCGTCACCAACTGCGAGCTGCGCGCGCACGAGCGCGCGCAGGAAGGCGTCGGCTTCCAGGTCGGCGTGAGTGTGCAGTTCGGGGGGCGGCGCTACGTCATCACCTCGGAGCGGCAGCAGATTCTCGATTTGCTGATTTCGACCTATGAGCAGGCCGTGCGGGTCAACGAAGAGCTGTCCGAGAGCTGGCAGGCGCTCCGGCGCTCGTACCAATCGCTCAGCGCGCTGTACCGCCTGGCCGTCGATCTCAACGGGGCGCGGAGCGAGTCAGCGGTTGTCGAGGCCGTGCTCCAGCGGGCGCTCGAGTTGCCGGGCGTGCGCGCCGCGTGGGTCTTCCTGCGCGACGGCGCCGGGTTCCGGTGTGCCGGCACGCGCGGCCTGCCACCGGAGCTGGCGCGCGGCGGTGCCCTGGCAGGCGATTGCGATTGTCACCGCCAGCTCCTGGCCGGCGACCTCGGTCTCGGTCCAGGCATACACGTGATCGACTGCGAGCGCTTGGCGGCGGCCGACGGGACGAAAGGTCTGCGCCGCCATGCCGTCCTTCCCGTGCAAGACGGCGAGAAGCCCACCGGGCTCGTCAACCTGATCCTGGCGGATGAGGTGCTGAGCGACGACGTGACGACCCTGCTCCAAGGCCTGGGCGGCCAATTTGCCACGGCGCTGGAGCGCGTGCGCCTGCACGAGCACCTGGAACGCCGCGTTGCGGAACGGATGGCGGCTCTGCAGCAGGAGATTGCGGAGCGCGAGCGGGCCGATGCGGAGGTGCGCCGGCTCAATGCTGAGCTGGAGCAGCGCGTGGCCGCGCGCACCGCCGAGTTAGCGGAAGCCAACCGCGAGTTGGAGGCGTTTACATACTCGGTATCGCACGACCTGCGCGCGCCATTGCGCGCCGTCGCCGGCTTCGGCGAGGTGCTGCTCGGCGAATACGCCGGTAGGCTTGATGGAGAAGGGCGGGAATGTCTCGAACGCATGCTGGCCGCCGCGAAGCGCATGGGCGATCTGATTGACGACCTGCTGCGCGTGGCGCGCGTCACGCGCCAGGAGCTCGATCGCCAGCCCGTCGACTTGAGCGCGCTGGCGCGCGCGGTGGCTGCCGAGCTGCAGAAGCGGGAGCCACACCGCAAGGTGCATTTCGTCATCGGCGATGGCATCCGCGTGACGGGCGACGCGCCGTTGCTGCGCGTGTTGCTGGAAAACCTCTTCGGCAACGCCTGGAAGTACACCGGCAAGCACGCAACTGCCCGCATCGAGTTCGGCCAGGTGTCGGGGGCGAGTCATGAGGGGTCGGATGGGCTCGGCCCGGCCCCCGACACCCGATACCTGGGACCTGTCTTTTTCGTCCGCGACGACGGCGCCGGCTTCGACATGGCGTACGCCGACAGACTTTTCGCGCCGTTCCAGCGGCTGCATGCCGCAGGGGAGTTCGAGGGCACCGGCATCGGTTTGGCGACGGCGCGGCGGATCGTGAACCGACACGGCGGCCGCATCTGGGCCGAGAGCGCCGTCGAGCGCGGCGCGACGTTCTACTTCACCCTCTCCGCCGCGGTCGAAGCGACGACCGACAGAATCAGCCACCCACGCGCCTTTGGACCCTCGAACCCTTGCCCGCAGCCTGAGACACGGAGAAATGGTTAATGACGACACCACAGCGAGCCACTGGCGAAAACGGATCGGATGCCGCTGCTGCATCATCGCCGCTGCGGGTCCTGATCGTCGAAGACAATCCCGACGACGCCGAGCTGTTGCTCAGGGAGCTGCGTGGCGGCGGCTTCGCGGTCGAGTCGGCGCGAGTGCAGACGGCGGCGGCGCTGGAAAAGGCGCTGGCGGCGCAGACCTGGGATGTCGTCATCTCCGACTACTTCATGCCGCAGTTCAGCGCCTTGGATGCACTGGCCCTCCTGCACCGCACCGGCCTCGATCTGCCGTTCATCATCGTTTCCGGAGCGATCGGCGAGGACACGGCCGTCGCGGCGATAAAGGCGGGTGCACACGACTACCTGATGAAGGGGAATCTGGCGCGTTTGGTGCCCGCCATCGAGCGCGAGCTGCGGGATGCCGCCGTGCGCGGCGAGAAGCGCAGGGCTGAGGAGGCGCGCTGGGAGGAGGCGCAGATCGCCGAAGCCCTGGCGCGGGTGGCGGGCGAGCTGATCTCGTCGCTCGACACGCCCATCATGCTCAACCGCCTGTGCCAACTGACCACCGAGGTGCTCGACTGCGAGCGCAGCCACGCGCTGGTGTGGCGGCCGGAAGCGGATGCGTTCATGCTCACCGCAGGGGCCGGCTACACGGCAGAGGAGTGGGAGGCGATGCGCACGCAGAAATTTTCGCGCCGCATCTTGGGCGACCTACTCGCGCAATTGGAACGGCATGACGTGGTGCAGGCGAGTGCTCCCGACCGTCAGCGGGCGGCCGAGGGGCGGGAGGCCGAGCGGCAGCAGGGCCTCTACGCCGCGCTGCGGCGCGGGCCCGCCGTCATCGGCATCCTCGCGGCGCAGAATATGCGCCCGGGCTGCTTCACCCGGCGCCAGGAACGCATCGCCCTCGGGGTCGCACAGCTCGCGTCCATGGCGCTTGAGAACGCGCTTGGTCGAGGAGCTGAACGAAGCCAACCGGCTGAAGTCGGAGTTCATGGCCACCATATCGCACGAGCTGCGCACGCCGCTGAACGTGATCATCAGGTACACCGACCTCTTGATTGCTGCGGAGTTCGATCCCCCGACGCCCAATCAGACGCAAGCCATGCAACCGCTCGCGCGCAGCGCGCGCCTTGCATGGCTTGATCACTGCCACGCTGGACTTCAGTCGCCTCGAAGCTGGGTGCATGGACATCCACCTGGAAAAGATCGGCGTGCCGGAATTCGTCACCGAGCCGTGCAGCGAAGCCCAGGAGCTACCGCGCAAGCCCGACGTGCAGTTCGAGTGGCACCTGGGCGCGAATCTGCCGAAGCTGCAGACCGACCCGCGCAAGCTGAAAATCGCGCTCAAGAACCTGCTCGACAACGCCTTCAAGTTCACCCAGCAGGGCCGCGTCGTGCTCCGCGCCCGGCCGAGCAAGGGCGGCGTCGAGTTCGCCGTCACCGATACGGGCGTGGGCATCAGGGCCGAGGCATTGTCGGTCATATTCGAGCCATACCGGCAAGTCGACGGTTCGGATGCCCGCCGCTACGGGGGCGTCAGGTTGGGATTGCACATTGCCAAGCGGCTCGTCGAATTGCTCGGCGGCGCCATCGCTGTCCAGAGCACCGCGGAACGGGGATCGACGTTCCGTGTCTGGGTTCCGCGCCAACACCAGGCGCCAGTGCGGGATGCCGACGGCGCGACACCTCCGTGGACGCGCAACGCGCGGGGCAAGGCAGCCGCAACCGGGACGGCCGCCGCCGGCGCTCGGGCACCCCGGCACACGCTCGGGCAGACGGCCCCTCGGGCGGTTCCCCACTTCAGCACGCGGCGGCTGTCGCGAGCGACCGAACCTCGATGAGACAGAAACAACTGCAACGCTCAAGCGCTGAGGAAGAGCCTCTCAACGAAGGAAATGGAGGCATTGAGTTCCTTTGTTCGATCAAACTAAACTCCGGCGATCGGGGGGAGTGCGAGACATGGAGACACCGGCACAACAGGCATCCGAAACCGGCGGCGAGCAATTAGTCGCGCGGCCGATCGATGTCTTGTTGGTGGAGGATAACGCGGCTGAGGTGCAACTGACGCGGGCGATGCTGAAAGCCGGCAAGGTGTGGAACCATCTCTACGCCGTCGAAAACGGCGACCAGGCGCTTGCCTTCCTGCGCCGCGAAGGCGCGTACGCGGCGGTGCGGCGACCAGACCTGGTCCTGCTCGATCTCAACTTACCCGGCAAGGACGGGCGAGAGACACTGGCCGAAATGCGCGCCGACGCGCGCCTAAAAGACATCCCGGTCGTCGTGGTGAGCGCTTCGACAGCCGAGCGGGACATCATCCGCGCGTACGAGCTGAATGCGACGTGCTACCTCACCAAGCCAATGCAGGTGGACGACTTCCTCGAGGTCGTGCGGTCCATCGGCAACCTGTGGCTGTCGGTCGTGAGGCTGCCGGAGACCTGAGAGCATGTGAAGAAATCCCGGCGCGGACGGGCTGTAACACCGGTGGGGGGGGCGGATTTAGAACCTGTCCCTACCCGTTGCCCCGGGCCCCTTCTGGAGGGGGAGTATCGCTCCACCCCGATGCTTTTCACCTGAGTCTGCGCACACGCACGCCACCGCAAGCGGAAGCACGTAGACAACGATGCGAGCCACGCCGTTGCGCGGCTCGGATCAGACGCGTTCCTCGCGATGGTCGACTCCGGCGCGGGGGGTCGCCCCCGGCGCCGGAGTCGACCGTTATGCCTGCCTATGCGACCGCTTTTCTTCGCGGGCCGCGCTTTCGCCGTGGCGAAGCGCCCGGTATCACGGGCGGGCGGAATCCGGCGAGACTCGCTTGTGCCACATCCAGGCCTTCATTCAGCAAGGCGATGACCACCGCCGTCTTCGAACAACCGAGCTCTTCGACCGCCCGGTCGATGGCGTCACTCACGTGTGTGGGAATCTTCACGTTCATCAACTTGCTCGGGCTTGGCCGGCGTTCCAGGTCAGCCAGACGCAGATCTCCACGCATAGAAACCTCCTGTTCTCCACTCCATGCCCCGGCGGTAGCGCGCCCTCTACGCGACACCGCAACCTTCGGACAGCGATACCCTTACTGCAAGTGCGCTTGTCCTGCAACCTGCCGCGCCCCGCCGCCCTTCCCAACCGGAATGGCCGGCGCACGGCGCAACTCACGGTCGCAGCCGCCTCTCGCCGAGAACCCTTGAACCGTTGCCGTTTCGCCCCTTGAACCCGCATGCCGAATCTGTTCTATGTGTCGCGATTCAGCCACATGTCGCCGCGGGAGGCTATGGGGGGGCCACCAGCATATGCCCGGAAGGGCAGGGATACGGTCGTTCGAGTGCCTAGGAGCGCGATGTCCCATCTTGCCTCCGCATGGCCAGCGGCGCGATGAGAAGGACCGGCTATGACGACGGAACTGGCAACCTCGCAGACACTCTTCGGCGGCACGATGATGAGCCCGGTCGTGGACCCGTATTCTGTTTATCGCCGCTTGCGCAACGAGTCC
>JBBITY010000085.1:0-4124 GCA_037440565.1 Desulfurellales bacterium | reverse complement strand
GTGAACACGCTCTGGGGGGTGAACTATCTGGTGACGCGCTACGACGACGTGGTGGCCATTCTGAGGAACGGCGCCTTGTTTTCGTCGCGCGCCAACGCGCGCGGCATCGGCCTCGTCATGGGCCGCACCATCCTGGAGATGGAGGGCAAGGAGCACGTGCGCCATCGCAACATCATCACCCCCTTCTTCAGCCCGAGGGCGATGAAGACGGAGATGCCGGAGATCGTGCAGGCCATTGCCGACGGACTGGTCGACCAGTTCGTGCACGACGGGCGGGCGGATCTGGTCCGGCAGTTTACCTTCACCTTTCCCATGGAGGTCATCACGCGGATCATTGGCATTCCGGTTGAGGACCACGCCGCGTTCCATCGCCTAGCGATCGATGTGATCAGCATCGGGGAGGACCCGCCGCGCGGATTCGCGGCGGCGCAAGCGCTCGTCGAGTTCCTGCAGCCCATCCTCGAACGCCGCAAGGTGGAGCCGACCAATGACCTGCTCAGCAAGCTCGTGCACGCCGAGGTCGACGGCAATCGGCTGACTGACGAGGAGGTGCTCAGCTTCCTGCGGCTCCTCTTGCCAGCGGGCGCCGAGACGACCTACCGGCTGATCGGGAGCTGTCTCTACGCCTTGCTGACCCACCGCGAGGTGATGGAGGAAGTGGTGGCCGACCGCTCGAAGATCGACCTGCTGATCGAAGAAACTCTGCGCTGGGAATCGCCGGTGCAGTACGTCTCGCGGGAGGCGACCGAGGACGTGGTCGTGTCCGGCTACAGGGTGCCCGCTGGAGCGCTGGTGTCGGTTGCGGTCGGATCGGCCAACCGCGACGAGCGCCACTACGATGAGCCGGATCGTTTCGATCTCCATCGCAAGAACGAGGACCACGTCGCCTTCGGGTTCGGCGCCCATTTCTGCGCCGGCTCGCACCTCGCCCGCCTCGAGGCGACGGTGGCACTCGACACGCTGCTCGACCGTTTGCCGAATCTCCGCCTCGATCCCGCAGAGGAGTCGACAATCGTCGGCCTCGCGTTCCGTTCGCCGAACCGC
The DNA here is from genome assembly GCA_037440565.1 of Desulfurellales bacterium. Lineage (GTDB taxonomy): Bacteria > Desulfobacterota > Binatia > HRBIN30 > CADEER01 > JBBITY01. The sequence continues at coordinate 3,080 of JBBITY010000085.1, read as the reverse complement.
CTGCCGGTGTGGTTCGATGCGTGAGCCGGTGGCTGGTAAGCCGTAAGCCTGTGGGCGGGCAAGCCCGGGAGCCGGTCAGCCGGTGCGCCGGCATACACGCACACGCGCCGACGGGCATAGGGGCGCACGGGTTCACGGGCCCAACGGCCCACGCCCCACTGGACACCTCTCACGACGCACTGGTAACTGATCACTGGTCACTGGTCACTGGTCACCGGGTCACTGGTCACGGATCCCATGGACTTCCTTTCCCACGTTGTCACGTTCTTCGAGGATCTGCGCGAGCTTCCGCACTACATGCGGATCGGTGTAGCGCTCAAGCGCGCTCAGGCCGGCGGTTTTCGCACCTGCGGCTATCTCATGCGCGAGCACGCCGAGAAGATTCCCGACCGCGTGCTCTTGCGCTTCGAGGAGGAGACGGTGACGTACGGAGGGTACAACGCGGGCGTGAACCGCTATGCCGGGGTGGCGCGGGCCGCTGGCGTGCAGCGCGGGGAGGCGGTGGCGATCATGATGGAGAATTCCCCCGCGTTCCTGATGGCCGAGGGGGCGATGGCGAAGCTCGGCGCCATCGGCGCGCTGATCAACACGCAGCTCCGCGGCGAGGCGCTGGCGCATGTCCTGCGCGCCTCGACGGCTCGTGTTGTGCTGGCCGACGCAGCGTGCCTGCCAGCGCTGCGCGAGCTCGGCGCCTTGGAAGGCTATCTCGTCTATGCGGATGCGCCGCCGGAAGCGCTGCGCGGCACGCCGTACCGCTCCCTCCCGGAGGCGCTCGACGCCGCGAGTGACGCCGAGCCGGACATACCCGACGTCAAGATGTCGGACGTGATGATGTACATCTACACGTCGGGCACCACGGGGTATCCGAAACCCACCATCATCCGCCATGCGCGCTTTACCATGGGCGGATACGCCCTGCGGATCGTCCTGGGCCTGCGGCGTGGCGACTGTTCCTATGCCCCCACCCCGCTCTATCACGGCTACTCGAACTTCGTCGGCTTCGCCCCCGCGTTTCACAACGGGTCGGCGTTCGCCTCGCGGCGGCGATTCTCCGCCTCGCAGTTCCTCGACGACGTGCAGCGGCACGGCGTCACGCATTTCATGTATGTCGGGGAGCTGTGCCGCTACCTGCTGCGCCAGCCGCCCAGCCCGCGCGACCGGGCGCATCGGATTCGCGTGGCCAGCGGCCCCGGTCTGCGCCCGGACATCTGGCGTCAGTTTGTCCAGCGGTTTGGCATCCGGCGCATCATCGAGACCTACGGCCAGACGGAGGCCAACCTGAGCCTGATGAACCGCCGCGGACGGGTCGGCTCGGTCGGCCGCGCAGCGCCGTTCACGCATCGCCAACTCAAGCTCGTGCGGTTCGACTTCGCGCGCCAAGCACCCGTGCGCGATCCAAATGGCTTCTTGGTCGAATGCCGGCCGGGCGAGGTCGGCGAGCTGATCAGCGTGATCTCGCGGTCGACGACGATGAGCTTCGACGGCTACGTCAATCAAGCCGACAACGAGCCGAAGATTCTGCGCGATTGCTTCGTGAGGGGCGACCGGTACGTGCGCACGGGCGACCTGTTGCGCCGCGACCGCGCCGGCTACTACTACTTCGTCGACCGCATCGGGGACACGTTCCGCTGGAAAGGGGAGAACGTGGCCACCGCCGAGGTCGCGGAGCTGCTCAACGGGGCACCAGGCGTGAGCGAGACCGCCGTGTACGGCGTGTCGGTCCCGGGCACGGAAGGTCGCGCGGGGATGGCGCTCGTGGTCATGCATCCGAGCCGGGAGTTCGATCCAGGTGCGTTCTACGCCCACGCCGCGCGCGTGTTGCCCAGCTACGCGCGGCCGCTATTCGTCCGGCTGGCGCCCAGCATGGACGTCACCGGTACGCTCAAGCACACCAAGATGCGCCTGCAGGAGGAGGGCTACGATCCGGTACGGGTCAGCGATCCGCTCTATTTCCGCGACGACCGGGCGCGCACCTATGTGCCACTCGATGCCGACCTCAAGCGCCGCATCGATGCGGGGGAGATGCGGCTGTAAGGGCCGGCGACCTGTGGCCGGGGCATCCTGGCCGGTCACCGGCTCCGGTCAGCGTTCAGCCTAGCATGATCATGCCGCCGTCGACGGCGATGGCCTGGCCGGTCATGAAGCGCGGGGCGTCGCTGGCGAGGAAGACCATGACTGGGGCCATGTCGCGATCTGCGTCGCCGAGCCGGCCGCCGAGCGGGACGACGTACTGCATGGCCATGTCGTGCATCATCCGTTCCTGTTCCGACAAGTGGGCGCGGAACGCCTCGTACATCGGTGTCCAAATGGCCGGCACCACGGCGTTCACGGTGATGTTGTACTTCGCCCATTCCTGCGCCACCGCTCGCGTCCAGGCCATGACCGCCCCCTTCGAGGCGGAGTAGTGCGCTGATCCAGCCTGGCCGCGAATGGCCGCGCCGGATCCGAAGTTGATGATGCGGCCGCCGTGGTCCTTCAGGTACTGGAAGGCGGCCTGGTTGCAGTACAGAGTTCCCTTCACGTTGACGTTGAACAGCCGGTCCCACTCCTCGTCGGTGATGTCCTCCGCTGGGGTGCGCCCTTCCAGCCCGGCTGCGTTGGCGAGGACATCGAGGCCGCCGAGGTGCGCGACCGCCTGAGCGAAAACGTCGAATACCTCTTGCCGGCGCGTGACGTCGCAGTGGAAGTAAGTCACGGCACTGCCCGCCTCCGCGGCGGTGCGCCGGCCGGCTTCGTCGTTGATGTCGAGCGAGGCGACACGCGCCCCCTCGCGTGCGTACGCGCGCACAGCCGCGGCCGCGATCCCGCTCGCACCACCCGTCACGATGATGCGTTTGTCCCTGAGCTGCATGGGCGGCAGCCTAGTGAGACGCCGCCCGTGGCGTCAAGCGGGGTGCGAGTCCGTGAGCCGGGAAGCCAGTGAGCCGCTGAGCCCGTGAGCCGGTGTGGGTTGGCGGATGCTGGGCCCGCGGACACAGGGCCACAGGCCGACCGGCTTACGCCGTCTGCGCGCCGTTGCGATTTGCCAACAGTGAGGCGGGGCTACACCCCCGCGCCCCGCCGAGGGGAAAACCATCCGG
>JBBITY010000084.1:6398-10589 GCA_037440565.1 Desulfurellales bacterium | reverse complement strand
CACGGAGGAGTTCATTGAAGCGCTGTGGGCCGACAGCGCCGTCCCGGTGTTGAAGAGCTACATCGCGATTCCGAATCAGTCGCCCGCTTTCGACCCCCAGTGGCAAGAGCACGGCTACATGGATCAGGCGGTGGAGCTGATCGCTTCCTGGATTCGCGCCCAGGCGGTCGCGGGACTGAAGCTGGATGTGGTGCGCTTACCCGGACGAACGCCGTTGCTGTTCATCGATATCGCCGGCACGCGCGAAGCGTCGGTCTTGCTCTATGGGCATCTCGACAAACAGCCGCCCATGTCGGGTTGGCGCGAGGGGCTCGGACCCTGGCAGCCCGTGGTGCAGGACGGAAGACTGTATGGCCGCGGCGGCGCAGATGACGGCTATGCGGCCTTCGCCGCCATCAGCGCGATCAAGGCGCTGCAGGTCCAGGGAGTGCCGCATGCCCGCTGTGTGATCGTCATCGAAGCCTGCGAGGAAAGCGGCAGTTACGATCTGCCGGCGTATATCGATGCGCTGGCAGACCGCATCGGCACACCGGGCCTCATCGTGTGCCTCGATTCGGGATGTGGCAATTACGAACGACTCTGGTTGACGACGTCGCTGCGCGGCCTGATCACCGGCAACCTGACAGTCACGGTCCTCAGCGAAGGCGTTCACTCCGGTGCCGCCGGCGGCGTGGTGCCGTCGAGCTTTCGCATTGCCCGGCACCTCTTGAGCCGCCTCGAGGACGCGCAGACGGGAACCATTCTCTTGCGCGAGCTGCACGCCGACATCCCCGCTGGGCGCCGGGAGCAGGCGGCGGCTGCGGCGGCTGTGCTCGGCGCGTCGGTCTACGAGAGCTATCCGTTTGCGCCTGGAACGGAGCCGGTGACGCACGACGTGACGGAGCTGTTGCTGAACCGCACGTGGCGGCCGTCACTGGAGATCACCGGTGCCGCCGGCTTGCCGGCGCTGGAGCATGCTGGCAACGTGCTGCGGCCCGAAACGACGCTCAAACTTTCATTGCGCTTGCCACCGCCGCTCGATGCCGAGCGCGCCGCGCAGGTGCTGACCGAGCGGCTCACCCGCGACCCGCCCAGCGGGGCGCAGGTCCGATTCGAAACGGAACATGCGGCAAAGGGCTGGGAGGCGCCGCCCCTCGCCCCCTGGCTGGCGCGGGCCGCCGCCCGCGCCTCAGAGACGTTCTTTGGACACGAACCCGGATATCTCGGCGAGGGGGGCTCGATTCCGTTCATGGGCATGCTCGGCGAGCGCTTCCCCACGGCGCAGTTCGTCATCACCGGCGTACTCGGTCCCCGTTCGAATGCACACGGGCCAAACGAGTTTCTCGATCTGCGCACGGCGGTCAGGGTCAGCGCCTGCATCGCCAGCATTCTCGCCGATCACTGCCGCGAAGCGACGTGCGGATAGCTGGAGCTGCCCAGCGCATGTGAAAAAATCCCTCGGGGTGGGACAACGCTCCACCTCTCGGGAATGGGGCCGGGACAACGCCACTCCACTCTTGAGTGGCGGGAACACTGCTCTTGCGGCTCTGTCGGTTATGGCCCGTCCCGCCGGGATTTTTTCACAAGCTCTCAGCGTGCGCTGGCAGCCGCAACCCGAGGGAGGCTCGGTCTTCATGCCCGCGGGGGCAGGCTCTTCGCAGGAATGACGGACGCTTGGTACCATGCCCGAAAGTCCCGAACGATCAGCTCAGCGGATCTGCTTGCGGAAAAAGACTGTCGCCAGGCTGAGGATCGCCACCCCGTAGAGCAGCGTGATCAGTGCTTCGTCCCACAGCTCGGCCCAGCCGACGCCCTTGAGGAAGATCCCGCGTACCACGGTGATGTAGTAGCGAAGGGGGATGATGTACGTGAGCTTCTGGACCAGCGGTGGCATGCTCGCGATCGGGAACATGAACCCGGAAAAAAACATGTTGGGTAGGATGATGAATTGCCCGACCATCGACGCCTGCTGCTGGGTGTTCGAGATGGCCGATGCGGCCAAGCCCATCCCTAAACAGGTCAGGATGAACAGGCCGGTAAGGGCATAGAGAGAGACGACGCTGCCGCTGATCGCGACGTCGAACCAATAGGTACCCACCAAGATCACCACCGTGATGTTGGTGTAGCCAATGCCGATGAACGGAATGGCCTTGCCGAGAATGAACTCGTAGCGCCGGATGGGCGACACGAGGATCTGCTCGATCGTGCCGTGTTCCTTTTCTCGCACGATCGCAACGGCGGTCAGGATGACGAGCGATTCCATCAAGAGCACGCAGATGATCCCGGGAACCATGAACTTTACGCTGCGCAGCTCCGGATTGAACCACACGCGCGGCTCGGCGCTGACGAGCGCCCGGCGGCCCGCACGCCGTTCCCCTCCGCCGCCGGGAGTGACGACGTCGACGGCCTGTGTCAGGGTGACCTGTTCCAGATACGAAAGCGCGATCATCGCGGCGTTGGAGTTGCTGCCGTCGACCGCCGCCATCACCTCCGCCGGCTCTTGGCGCTTGAGGCGTTGCGCGAAGTCGGGCGGAATGGCCAGGGCAACGCGCACCGCGCCGCGATCGAGCAACGCATCAACCTCGCCCACCCGGGCGCAGTCGATGCGCCGCCGGAAATACCCGCTGCGCTCGAGCTGCTCGACGTAAGCGCGGCTTTCGGCACTGTGACTGTAGTCGCAGACTGCCAGATCGATGTTGTCGATGTCGGTGGCCACGACGTATCCGAAAATGAAGAGTTCGATCACCGGCATGAGCAGGGTGAGGGCGAACATCCGCCGATCGCGGCGGATCTGGATGACTTCTTTCCGGACGATCTGTAAGATGCGTGCGAGCGACGCGGTCATACCCTCCCCGCTCCTATTCGAGCGTGCCGCGAAAGCGCGACGCACTCAGCCAGACAATGCCGACCGCGAACAGGAAGAGAAGCACTGCGTCGGGCCAGAGGATATTGAGTCCAATCCCCTTCAGATAGATGCCCCGGATGGCGTTCACGAAGTAGCGCCCCGGAAAGAAGTAGCTGAGGAGCTGGATGAAGATCGGCATGTACTCAAGCGGGAAGACGAAGCCGGAGAGCAGGACCGAAGGCAGGAGCGAGATGAAGAACGCGGCGATCATCGCCGTGCGCATGTTATCGGAAATGGTCGAAACGAAGACCCCGACCCCGAGGGCGCACACGAGGTAGAGGAGAGAGAAAACGGCGAGCGGAAACAAGCTGCCCTTGATCGGCACGGCGAACAGCGCGTAGCCGGCGGCGACGATAATACCCAGGTCGATGACGGCGATGAACACGTAGGGCACAATCTTGCCGACCATCATCTCCAGAGGTTGGATCGGCGAGACGAGAATCTGCTCGATGGTGCCGCGATCCCTCTCCTTGACGATGCTGAACGCGGTGAGGATGGCGCCGACGATCATCATGATGACTGCGATGACGCCGGGAACGATGAAGTTCACGCTCTTCAACTCGGGGTTGTACCAGACTCGGCTCTTGACCTCGATGGGCGCCTGCGCCCTTGGTGCGCCGGCCCGCGTCGCTTCGAACCGATTGATGATGGCCAGCGTATAGCCCTGTGAGATGGTCGCGGTGTTGTTGTCGGATCCGTCGATGAGCACCTGGACGGCGGTGGGCTCACCGGCGCGCAGCCGGTCGGCAAACTCGCGCGGGATGACGGCAGCCGCGCGGGCCGTTTCCGTGGTCAGGTCGCGTTCGAGGTCGCGCTCGTTTTGTACGAAGCGCACCAGCTTGAAGTAGCGGGAGCGGATCATTTGCTCCACAAGCTCCCGGCTCTCCGGCGTCTCGCTGCGATCGAGCACCGTCAGCGGGACGTTGTCGACGTCGTAGCGGATGCCGTAGCCGTACATGATCAGCATGCTGATCGGGTACAGAAACGTCAGAAAGAGGCTGCGGCGGTCGCGGCGCACATCGATGAACTCCCGCCACATGATCGCCCGGATGCTGCGCGTGGTGCGCCGCCAACGCGATTCGGCCGTCATGGTGCCGCGCCCGTTCCAAGTCCGCGCCGCGCGAGCCCCTCTGCTCCGCTCCGTTCGATGATCGCCACGAAGGCGTCTTCGAGGGAGGGCTCGATGCGCTCGAGGCGCTGCAAAGTCACGCCGTGCTGCTGCAGTCGTTCCGCGATCACCCGGCGCGCGGCCGCCTCGTCGTCCGCCACCACGTGCAGGGCGTTGCCGAACAGCGCGACGCTGGCGA
>JBBITY010000084.1:0-6355 GCA_037440565.1 Desulfurellales bacterium | reverse complement strand
CGTCATGAGGTCGGTGCATTCGACCTCGAGGAGCGCGCGCTCCATGTGCTCGCGTTTGAGGCGTGACGGGCTGCCGGTGGCCACGATCCGGCCCCCGTAGATGAGCGCGAGTTCGTCGCAGTGCTCGGCCTCGTCCATGAAATGTGTGGTCACGAAAACAGTGGTGCCGCGTTGCGCCAGCTCGCCGATCATGTCCCAGAAGTCGCGCCGCGACGCCGGATCGACTCCCGAGGTCGGTTCGTCCAGAAAGAGAATCGGCGGTTCGTGCAGGATCGCACAACCGAGCGCCAGGCGTTGCCGCCAGCCGCCGGCCAGCTCGGCCGCCAGCATGTCGCTGCGGCCCTTGAGATCGGCCATCTCCAGCGCCCAGGCGATGCGCGCGTCGCGCTGTGCACCCCGCACGTTGTAGATGCCGGCGAAGAAACGCAGGTTTTCCTCCACCGTGAGATCTTCGTACAGTGAGAACTTCTGCGACATGTAGCCAATTCGGTTCTTCACCTGGTCGGCCTGCCGCACGATGTCGAAGCCGCCGACGACCGCGTTGCCCGCCGACGGACGCAGGATGCCACAAAGCATCCGGATCGTGGTCGACTTCCCCGCCCCATTGGGACCGAGGAAGCCGAAGACGGTTCCGGGCGCGACTTGCAGGTCGATGTGGTCGACGGCAACAAAGTCGCCGAAGAGCCGCGTAAGCCCGCGCACGTCGACGGCCGGCTCGCTCATGTGGGTCGGTTCGCCGCCTGGGCGCGGCGCGTATAGGCGAGGAAGACGTCTTCAAGCGAGGGTTCGCGCACGGACCAGTCCTCAACCGCGACGCCGAGGGCCCGCACGCGATCGATGGCCGCCGCCGCGTCCAGTGCTGCGCGCGGCATCGTCACGTGGAGGCGTTCGCCGAAGAGCACGGTTCGTTCAAACCCGGGCAGGCGGCGCAACATGTGCTGGGCGGCGCGCGGCTGGGCGCAGCGCATGTCGAGGACCGCTACGCCCAATTGACTCTTGAGCTGCGCGGGTGAGCCGCAGGTGATGACTTGGCCGTCCAGCAGGAGGCCGACCCGACCGCAACGTTCCGCTTCGTCCATGTACGGCGTCGAGAGGACGATCGTCGAGCCCTCCTGCAACAAGTCGTAGATGATCAGCCAGAAATCCCGCCGCGACAGCGGGTCCACCCCGATGGTCGGCTCGTCGAGCAGCAGGATGCGCGGCTGATGGATCAAGCACGCCGCCAGACTCAATTTTTGCTTCATGCCGCCCGACAGGTTGCGCGTCAACCGGTCCTGAAAGGGACCCAAACGGCTGAACTCCAGTAGTCGGGTAATCCGCTTCCGCCGCGTCCCGGGGGGAACGCCCCACACTTCGGCGACGTACAGGAAGTTTTCCGCCACCGTCAGCGTCTCGCACAAGCTGAAGCGCTGCGACATGTAGCCGATTTGGCGTTTCACCGCTGCCGGATCCGCCGTCACGTCGACGCCGTCAACGGCAGCCGTCCCCGCGCTGGGAGCCAGCAGACAGGCGAGGATGCGCAAGATGGTGGTCTTGCCCGCTCCGTCGGGGCCGACCAGACCAAACAGCTCCCCCGGCTGGACATCGAGGGTGACGTCGCGCAACGCCTCGACGGGGCCGTAGCGCTTGGCGAGCTTCACGGTGCGAATCGCGGGCGGGCCGGCCGCCGGTGCGGGAGGAAGTGCGTTGGGTGCGCTCGCTGCCGTCATTCGTGGTCCAACTGCAACACCGTGTCCGCGGGCATACCCGGCTTGAGGGCCTGATTCCGCGTTTCGACCTCCACTTTTACCCGATAGACCAGTTTCACCCGCTCGTCCGGTGTCTGGATGTTCTTGGGCGTGAACTCGGCCCGTTCGGAAATGAAGGTCACAGTGCCAGGGAAGGACTCGTCCGGGAACGCGTCGACGCTGACGGATGCCTTCATACCCAGCCGAATCCTGCCGAGGTCGCGTTCGCTCACGTACACGTTCACCCAGGGGCGGCTCAGATCGCCGAGCGTGACGACCGGTGTGCCGGGCTGGACCATCTCTCCCGGTTCGCGACTCTTGCTGAGAACGCGCCCGGCGACCGGCGCGAACAACTGGCAGCGCGCCAGGTTCAGTTCCGCCAGTGCCAGCTCGGCTTCGGTCAGGCGCAGCCGCGCGCGCGCCTCCTCGATCTCTTCCGTGCGAAAGCCCTCGCGCAGCAAGTTGAGCTGTGCCGCTGCGCGATCGCGCGCCGCTTGCGCATTCGCCAGCGCCGTTGCGATGCGATCAAACTCGGTCTGCGAGACGATGCCGTCGGCAAACAGCTTGGCGATCCGATCGTACTCGCGCTGCTGTAGCCTGAACTGGCTCTCGGTCGATTCGAGGGCCGCGAGAGCTTGGTCGACCTCTTGCGCCCGGGAACCCTTGACGACCAGGCGGTAGCGCGCCTCGGCCGCCGCCTTGGCCGCCGCCGCGCGCTCGACCTGCAGGCGGTATTCCCGATCGTCGAGGCGGGCGATGGGCTCCCCGCGATCCAGCATGGCCCCCTCGGCGACGAACCGTTCCGCCACCCGGCCGGGGATTTCGAACGCGGCATCGACCTGCGTGACCTCGATGATGCCTGACCCGCGAATGACGGCATGATTCTGATCGACCGCCGTGCGCCACTGCCACAGGCCCAACCCGGCCACCGCAACCGAGCCGAAGACGGCGGCGACGAGAATTATTTTCTTCATGGGAAACTGCTCCAGCACGTCACCCACCCGGCGAACGGCGACGTGACGGCCTGTTCGCCGGCTTCAGGCGATCGGATACGTATTTCGAATTCTGCGGAGATACAACCGGCCTTCTCGGCGAGGTCCATGCAAGCGCGCGAGCCCAGCGGAACCTCCGGTGATGGTTGACACGCCAGGTTGGGGGAGGCATGACACCAGCGATACGCCATGGCGAATCTCACACAGCAGGAGTTTGCGCAAGCGATCGCGTTTCTGGCGGAGGATTTGGGCTTGCAGCGCTTGCGCGACCGGCTCGTTCGCCTCAATGCGCTCGTCACCCGCCGGGGTGCGGCTTCACCACAACAACTGGCCGATCAACTCTATCTGCTGACAGCCGGATTGCGCCGGCAAGTTCCGGCCACCGTGGCGTTTCAAAGCATCTGGACGGAGCGCATAAATGAACGGCTCGGCGAGGAGGGCGAGAAGGCGATCGAGGCGCTGGCCGAGAAGATCAACGCCTGCCTCGGCGAGCGGGACCGCATCATCCCCGAGAAGGAGGCCGAACTCGACCAGGCCCTCGCCGAATACGCGCATCGGTTGAGCGATGCGATCGGCCGCGAACGGGCGCGGCTCGACATGCTGCTCAAGGCTGTGCCGGCGGTCGCCGCCAAGCTGCGCGCGACGCCTCTGCCACCTGAAACCGCATCGACACCAGGCCCCTCTCCGGCCGACACCGCGTAACGCCCGCTGACACTGGGCTCCCGAGACCCGGTTCCCATGCCGCTCCTGCGAGACCTCATCGACGGCGAGTGGGTCCTGTCGGCGCACGGCCCGTACGACGTGCCGGTGGCGCGGATTTCCACCGACTCGCGTCAGGTCGAGCCGGGGGATCTGTTCGTCTGCCTGCCCGGTTACGTGACCGAGGGGGGGGAGACTCGTGCCGACCGTCACAATTTCATTCCCATGGCACTCGAGCGTGGTGCGGTGGCACTCATCGTGGAGCGCGAGGTCCCGCCGATCGACGGGATAACCGTCGTGCGGGTGGCGGATGCGTGGTCGACGGTGGCGGCGGTCGCGTGCCGTTATTACGGGCATCCGTCGCGCCAACTGACCATCGTGGGCGTGACCGGAACCAGCGGCAAGACTTCCACCACGTATTTTGTCGAAGCCGCTCTGCGTGCGGCCGGCCACCGCGTGGCGCGCATTGGCACTGTCGAGTACCGGATTGGCCAAGTGGTGTTGCCCGCGGCGCAGACAACGCCGGAGGCGCCGGTTATCCAGGCCCTGTTACGACAGGCAGTCGACGCCGGCTGCACGGCCGCCGTCCTGGAGGTCTCGTCACACGCCCTCGAACTGCAGCGGGTGCGGGGGACCGCCTTCGATGTCGCGGTATTCACGAATCTGAGCCAGGACCATCTGAATTTTCACGCCGGCATGGCGCACTACCGACACGCGAAAGGGCGGCTGTTCGCGGAACTGGCTCACACGGGCAAACGCGCCGTTGCGGTGGTCAATGTCGACGACCCGGCTCACAGGTACATCAGCCGCGTCCACGCCGGCGCTCTGCTGACCTATGGCCTGCGGGCGGACGCGGCCGTGCGGGCGGAAAGCGTCGCCACGAGCCTGCACGGCGTGTCCTTTATTGCGCACACGCCACACGAGCGGACGCGCGTCCTGCTCCGGCACCTCGGGGAATACTCCGTCTACAACGCGCTGGCGGCGATCGCGGTGGGGTGCAGCCTCGGCATTGATCTGGAAACGATTGCCGCCGGGCTCGCCGCCGCACCTGCGGTGCCCGGCCGGTTCGAGCTGGTCGATGCCGGGCAGGATTTCGTGGTGGCGGTTGACTACGCGCACAAACCGGATGCGTTGGAGCGCCTGCTGCTGAGTGCGCGCAGCCTGGCCCCGCGCCGCCTGATCACCGTCTTTGGATGCGGCGGCGATCGCGATCGCAGCAAGCGTCCGGTGATGGGCCGCTTGGCCGCCGCGCTGAGCGACTACGTCGTCGTGACATCGGACAACCCACGATCGGAAGATCCCCTGGCGATCATCGACGACATCCTGATCGGCACGCGCTCGATCGACCCAAAAGGGCAGCGGCACACGGCTGTGGCAGACCGAGCGGCCGCCATCCGGCATGCCGTGGCGCTGGCGCAGTCCGGCGACATGCTCTTGATTGCCGGCAAAGGACACGAGACCTACCAGTTGATTGGTGGGCGGCGACTCGATTTCGACGACCGGATGCACGCGCGTGCGGCCATCGCGGCGCGGAGGGCGGCGGCGGATTGATCGGTCGCTACGGGCTCACGAATCGCGATAGCGGGAGCGAAAATCGCGCCGCCCACCCGCCTCTCGGGACAGGCCAGCGACCGGGGGGCCGCCGCGCGCGGCGCGGTAGGCACCCAGCGCCGATGCCAGGGTATCGACGAGGTCGGCGGCGGCTAGGTTGCCGCGACCGTACAGCATTCGCACGCCCGCGGTGAGGAATGCCTCCTCCCGCGGCTGCGGATCGGTGTCGAGCAGGAACAAGATCGGGATGTCGCGGGAGATGTCGGCGCTGCGCAGACCGGCGATGGCCCGAAACACGTCGACGCAGCTCGGCGACAGATGCAGGACGGCGGCCTCCGGCCGAACCGTGGACACGAGGTCGAGCGCTTGGCGACCATCGAGCACGACAGCGGTCGAGATGCTGGCTGCGGTCAACTGGGTGCGGACATCGCCCATCACGTCGATGTCGTTGCTCATGGCGATCACGCGCCGCACGCGCGGTACCATGCGCCCCAGGAGCTCGGGGAGGCTGTTCGCGTCGACGGGCAGGATCGCAAAGTCCACCGGCCCAAGCCAGAAGCCCTTGGGCGCGTTAGCGGCAAGGGCGTAGGCAATGAGCGGCATGCGCGGAATGCCCGTGCCGTTGCGCAACCGGCGCAGCGTGCGCCAGGCAGTCGGGATGGCGAGGTTGATCGCCGCGCACGCGATCGGCCGCTCAGCGAGCTGAAGGGTCGACTCGGGCTCCGGCGGCAATGTGCTCACGCGATGGCCGAACTCGACGAGTTGACGTGCGGTCTTGGCACCAATCTCGTCTTCGTCCAGCAACACCACCTCGTCGACCACAGCCTCGGTGTCCTCCACCTCGTCGAGTTCAGCGGGTCCCTCGTGCTCCGGAGCGTAGCTCCGGTCGATGGCTAGCGAATCCACACCGTCGGCTTCCGCGCCCAAGCCGATTGTCGTGAGACCTTCCTCCGCGGATTGCAGCAGAAAGTCCTTCTCGGCCAGCGCCTGAATCAGCCGTTCTCGTTCGGCGTGGAGCGCGGCCAACTGTTCACCGAATTGGTCCTGCATGGCGCGGAGCTGCGCGTTCAGCGCTGCCACTTCTGCGCTATGGCGCTCGCGCAGTGCGGCGGCCGCCGCCTCGTGCGACCTCTCGGCCTCATGGAGCCGGGCCTCCGCGTCGGCCAGCAGTTGCGCGCGCGTCGCCTGGAGTTGCGCTTCGAGGTCCGCAACGCGTTTCCCGGCCTCCTCGCGTTCACGGCGCAGCTCGGCTGCGGCAGAGGCGGCGGCAGAGATGGCTTCTGGAATAGACGGATTTCCTAGATCGGTGTGCCGCTTGAGCGTCACGCCGGGCTCGGTCGTGTCTTCCGCTGCGCGAATGATACGGGCCATGACTTGAACCGTTTC
>JBBITY010000083.1:2913-10605 GCA_037440565.1 Desulfurellales bacterium | reverse complement strand
GCTGAACATCTTCACTCCCCGACGCTGTCCGGCGCTGTCGCGGCCGTTGCGCGAGCTGCCCTGTCCCTTCTTATGCGCCATGGCTTGTCGCTCCTGTCTCGATCCCGGTCACCCGGACAGTGGTCTGGTACTGGCGATGTCCTTGGCGGCGGCGATAGTTCTTGCGCCGCTTCTTTTTGAAGACCAGGATCTTCTTCGCTCGCCCCTGCTCGACGATGCGCGCGGTCACACGCGCTCCGCTGACCGTGGGCGTGCCGACGTGCACATCGCCGCCGCGGGCGGTCATCAGCACGTCCGTGAACTGCAGCTCGGTACCCGGTGCGCCGTCGATCTTTTCCACGTGTACGATATCGCCGGGCGCGACCCGGTACTGCTTGCCTCCGGTGCGAATAACCGCGTAATCCATGCACTCCTCGCGCGCGAACAAATACCCGTAGTCAACGCCATTCTCCTTGTCAACCCATGCGGTTATGCGTGGCAATTACATTCGGACGGTCCGCGTCATGCACGGCGATTCCTCCGGTTCCCGTAGCTCTGGCCAAGGCCGGGTTTTGCCTTGCCGCCGCCCGCGGTTAACAATCGGGTTGTGGAACCGATCGGGCTGACCTTGATGACGCGCACCCGCTGCCACCTCTGTGAGGAGATGGCGCAGGTCGTCGAAGCAGTCGCGCGTGAATTTCCCGTGCGGCTCGAGACGCGGGACGTAGACGAGGACGAGGCTCTGCGGAATCGCTACGGCCTGGAGGTTCCCGTACTGTTGGTGAACGGCCGGAAGGCCTTCAAGTATCGGGTAACGGCAGCGGAGCTGCGCCGCCGGCTGCGCGCCGAGCAACGCCGGTTCGGCCGTGCCGCCTGGCGCCGCATGTTCGAGGGAAAACGTTGACTCGCTGCGGAGGCGCCGCTAGCTAAGGCCTATCCCAAGACCGCCCGACCGAGGAGTTCGCGTCAGATGGGAGGTGAGAGTGGGAAGCGCAGCGAGGGACGCCGCAGACATACCTCCACGGCTATGTCGAGGCGGGCGGAGTGAGCACCCCGTTCGCAGCCCCAGATGGCGCGGGCGGTCGACGGGGGGTTGAGGGACGGGTTCTTAGCACAGGATCGATGGCGGCGACCCGGAGAGAGCACTGAGAGCTGATGCCGACGATTGCGGTCGATGCGATGGGCGGAGACTTTGCGCCCGAAGCCGCCGTGGAAGGGGTCGCCAGCGTTTCGCTGAACACCGACATCCAATGCATCCTGGTGGGCAATGAGCGGCGCATCCAGAAGATTCTGGAATCTGTGCCGTACAATCCCGAGAACATCAACATCGTGCACGCGAGCGACGTGATCGGGATGGCCGAAGATCCTCACGAGGCGTTGCGACGCCGGCGCGACGCCTCGCTGCTGGTAGCCTGTCGATTGGTCGAGCAGGGGCGGGCGGCGGCGGCCATCAGTGCGGGCAACACGGGGGCTGCCGTGCTCGCGTGCGCGCGGCATTTTCCGATGATACCGGGCATCCGCAAGGCGGCGCTGGCGAGCGTGTACCCCCGCCAGATCGAGTACCCGGGCCAAGATTACCTCGCCCTGGTGTTGGACGTCGGCGCGACCGTGCGCTGCGACGCGTCGGAGCTGGTGCAATTTGCTCTCATGGGTAGTGCTTACGCGCGGCGCGTCTCCAAGGTTGCCGCGCCGCGCGTCGGCCTGCTCAACATGGGGCGCGAGGAAACCAAGGGCGGCACCGTGCTGGCGGAAGCGCATCGGCGTCTGCGCACCCTGTCGGGTATCAACTTCGTCGGCAACGTCGAGGGGCACGAGCTGGCGACCGGCCGCGCGGACGTCATCGTTTGCGAAGGGCTGCTCGGCAACGTCGTGCTGAAATTACTCGAGGGCTTGGCGGAGGTCGTCGTTGACCTGACGGCCGCGGCGGGGCAGCGGAGCTGGCGCTGGCGAGCCGGGCTGGCGCTGCTGTCGAGCGATGTGGGGCGTCTGCGCGAGCTGACGAACTACGCGTCGTACGGCGGCGCGCCAATTCTCGGCTTCGAGCATGTCTTCATCAAGGCGCACGGCCGGTCTACTGGCCAAGCGATTGCCAACGCGATCAAGGTGGCCGCCAAAGCGGCGCGCGACCGAGTGCCGGAGGAGATTCGCGCCGCAATCGCGGAACTCCGCTAGCACATGAAAGCACGACTCGTCTTTCGCCGCGCGCAGACCCCTGTGGCCCCCGCACCTCGTCTCGTATATCTCTGGGACCTCGACAAGACCTACCTGAAGAGCGATTTCGACTCGTTGCGCGAGCTGGTCAAGATTCCTTTCGAGAAGGCGGAGGACAAGATTGCGGCGCCGGGCGTGACGGCACTCATCCGAGGCCTGCGCAACTTCGCCACGCGGAACCGCCGTGAGGTGCGCGTCTACTTCATCTCGGCCAGCCCACCACAAATCGCCCGCGCCATTACCGAGAAGCTGGCGCTCGACGGCGTCGTCTACGACGGCATCGTGTTCAAGGATCAGTTGCAGCGGCTCATGCACGGTAAGTTCCGCCACCTGCGCGAGCAGGTGGGCTTCAAGCTCACCGAGCTGCTGAAGTCGCGGCGGCAGGAGCCGCCCGCCGCGCGCGAGTATCTGTTCGGGGACGACTGGGAATCCGACCCGCTGATTTACTCGCTGTATGCCGACGCGGTGGCTGGTCGCGTCGCCCCCGACGAACTGGCGGACGTGTTGCGGGCGCTGCGGGTCGACCCGCCGTTGATCGACGAGGCGTGTGCGCTGGTGAAAGAGGTGGACCACGCCGACGCGGTCGCGCGCATTTTCATCAATCTGGAACGCCGCACGCCACCGGCAAACTTTCACTCGTTCGGCTTCCGCCTCGTGCCGACGTTCAACTACTTGCAAACGGCCGCGTGCTTGTACGAAGAGGGAGTGCTGGACCAAGGCGGAGTTGCGGAAGTGGCGCGGTCCTTGTTGGAGGACTCGGCTTATTCGGCCGACCGGCTGGCCAATTCGTTGGCGGACGTCGAGCGCCGGGGACACCTCAGCCACTCGGCGGCGCTGCTGCTGGGCGAGTCACTGCGGGTTCGGCAACTCCTTCCCGACGAAGGTCTGCCGCGCCGGATGCGCTGGAGAGCTTGGTGGCAGTGCCTGCGTGCCAGGCTGCGCGCGCCGCAACCGCCGGCGGTGGCCGCCGCGCCGGCATCGATCAACTATCGGGCCATGGTCGCCGGCGAACTGCCGGCAGAGTCACATTCCGCCGGATGACGAACACGTGGGTCGTACTGGTGACCGTTCCCTCACGCGAGGACGGTGAACGGATCGCGGAGGCACTGGTGGGTGACCGTCTGGCCGCGTGCGTCAATATCGTGGGGCCGATTCGCTCTATCTATCGCTGGCAGGGCGAGGTGTGCCGCGACGAGGAGCACCTGGCGGTGATCAAGACTACGCAAGAGCGGTACGGTGAGTTGGAATTGCGGGTGAAGGCCCTACACCCCTCCGATGTGCCGGAGATCATTGCGCTGCCGATCGAAACGGGATCGGCCGCCTACTTGGCGTGGGTGGAGGCGGAGACCAAGCCGGGCTGAGAACCTGCGAAGAGAGTGCTCGGGTGGAGCGTTGCTCCACCTCTCAAGAGCGGTGCCCCGCAAGGCGGCTCTGGACTTGAGGGGGGGCACGGCGCTGGCCCTTCTGCCTCGGCCTACAGTCGGCGCAGATGTGCTTCCGGCGTGACGCCGTGGATGCGCAGCCCGGCGCCTTCCGGTTCCGGCGCCTTGCGCGCCGCCGTCTGCTGGCGCAGGTCGAAGTTTTTCATCTGGATGCGGATGTTGTTCGCGCTGTCAGCGTTGGCGATCGCTTGCTCGGCAGTGATCCGGCCTTCCTTGTACAGGGATAGCAGCGACTGATCGAAGGTCTGCCCGCCTTCCTGGGTGCTGCGTTCCATGGCTTCTTTGAGTGTGTCGATCTCGCCGCGCTTGATGAGGTCCTTCACATACGGCGTGTCGATGAGAATTTCCAGCGCGGCGACCCGTTTCCCGTCCACCCCCGGCACCAGCCGCTGCGAGATGATGGCCCGGAGGTTGAGCGAGAGCTGCAAATAAATCTCCTGATGGCGGTCGAGGGGAAAGAAGTTCATGATGCGCTCGATCGCCTGGTTGGCGTTGTTGGAGTGAAGCGTCGCCAGACAGAGGTGGCCGGTATCGGCGAAGGTGATCGCCGCTTCCATGGTCTCGCGGTCGCGCACCTCGCCGATCAGGATGACGTCGGGGGCTTGGCGCAACGTGTTCTTCAACGCGGTCTGAAAGGATTCGGTGTCGAAGCCGACCTCGCGTTGGGAGATGATGCAGCGCTTGTGCGGATGAATGAACTCGATGGGGTCTTCAACGGTGATGATGTGGCCGGTCGTGTTCTCGTTACGGTAGTCGATCATCGCGGCCAGGGTGGTGGACTTGCCCGAACCGGTCGCACCGGTGACGAGGGTGAGGCCGCGCTTGGTCATCGCGATCTCTTTGAGCATGGGCGGCAGCCCCAGCCCCTCGATCGTCGGAATGGTCGTCTTGATCTGGCGGACGACCACTCCGACAGCGCCGCGCTGCCGAAAAACATTCACCCGGAACCGGCCGAGCTTGCTGGAGGTGATCCCGAGATTCATCTCCATGCTCTCCTCGAACATCGCTCGCTGGCGCTCGGTCATCAATGCGTTGGCCAAACCCTCGACCTCGGTCGGGGCGAGCGGCTCACCCTCCAGCACGTAGTTCTGGCCCTCGATGCGGATGACCGGCGGGCTATCGACCGTGAGGTAGAGATCAGATGCCCCGCGCTCGACCATCTCCTTGAGGAGAATGCGAATGTCCATGGAAGTTGCCTACAAGGCGCGGGCGGCGGCGCGTTTGGTTGCCGGCGCCGGCTGCGCAGGCTGGGACGAGAGGCGCCCATCGCCATCGAGGTTGGCGAAAAGGTTCGGCGTCAGCGTTCGCGACTGCGCTTCCTCGGCCGTGACGATGTTGCGCCGCACCAGATCGATCAGCGCCATGTCGAGGGTCTGCATCCCAACCTTCTGCCCGGTTTGCATCGCGGATGGGATTTGATGAACCTTCCCTTCGCGGATCAGGTTGCGGACAGCCGGCGTGCCGAGCAGGATCTCCAGCGCCGCGACGCGTCCGCCGGCCTTCTTTTTCAGAAGCGTCTGGGTGATAATCGCCTGCATCGATTCGGCGAACATGATCCGAATCTGCTCCTGCTGAGCGGCGGGGAAAACGTCGATGACGCGGTCCACGGTCTTCGGCGCACTTGAGGTGTGCAGGGTGCCAAAGACCAGATGGCCGGTTTCGGCCGCGGTCAGGGCCAGCGAGATCGTCTCGAGGTCGCGCATTTCGCCGACCAAGATCACGTCTGGATCCTCGCGCAGTGCCCCGCGCAGTGCGGCGGCAAACGACATCGTGTGCGGTCCCACCTCGCGCTGGTTGACGAGGCATTTCTTCGAATGATGGACGAACTCGATCGGGTCTTCGATGGTCAGAATGTGTCCTTCGAGATGCTCGTTGATGTAGTCGATCATCGCCGCCAAGGTTGTCGACTTCCCCGAGCCGGTGGGGCCCGTGACGAGCACCAGTCCCTTCTCCGTGTCGCACACCTCCTTCAGGATGGGGGGCAGTCCCAGATCCTCGATGGTCATGACCTTGGTGGGGATCATGCGAAAGACCGCCCCCTCGCCACGCCGCCCGCGAAAGACATTGACGCGGAAGCGCGCGATGTCGCCCAGCTCGAAAGAAAAGTCCACGTCGTTGGTCTCTTGGAAATCCTTCCGGAGGCTGTCCGACATGATGTCAAAAACCATCTTGTGCACCTCCTCCGGGGTGAGGGGTGCGTGCTCGAGGCGCTTCATGTCGCCATTGATCCGCAGCCGAGGTGGCTCGCAGGACGCGAGATGCACGTCAGAAGCGCCGGATCGGTGAGCGAAGGTGAGCAGTTCCGTGATATCCATTCGTGTCCTCCCGCCGTGCCGGCCAGCAACCCGCACGCCAAGGGGCATGTCTCGCGCCGTGCGCATGAATCCAGCAACGCGACCGCGTCGGCGGGTCCGCGAATGTGGAGACCCCAGGACGCTGTCAATTTGCTGACGCGGAATCCGACGCGGGAGAATCGCGTTCTGCACCCGGAGATGAGCCGTCCCCGCTCCTGAGTCCAAACGAACCCACTCTACAACACAGGACGACCACCACGGGAGCCCGAAGATCCGCCGCGTGCGCAAGACGATCAAGCGTACCCATGCCGGACAGACCTACGTGGTGCCCGATCTGACCTTCTGGGAGTGCCCCGCCTGCCGCGAGCGCGTCTACGACCGCACCGCCATGCGCCAGATCGAGGCCCACTTGCCCGCGTATCAGAAGGCGCGGCGCGCGGCGGCGCGTTGAGGCTCAGCGCATCGCCGGTCAGCCGTCCGCTTGACAGCTTGCTCGACGCTCATAAATGCCTCGCTCCCGGCACCGATCGTAGATCCCTGCCAGCGCGCACGCAAAGGGCAGGGGTTGCGGCGCCCCACCGATCAGCCGCTTGCTGCCTGCACGCCCGCACGGGTCCGGCGCCGCCGCACCGACATGAGGAGCAGCCCCGCCGTGGCGGCACCACCGATGCCCGCGGCGAGCCAGCACAGATGCGGCACCGGCTCGGCGCGCAGGAACTCCAGCAGGAACCTCGCCGTGTTGTCGGCGGCGACGAAGCTGAGTGCTACCTGGCCTGGGTCGCGTTGGCTGCGGCGCACGCGCAGCGCAACGAGCGTGGCCAGGAGCGCGGTGAGGGCGAAGTAGAGCTGCAGCGGGTGGACGGGCAGACTCTGCGGCGCGTCGTTCGCCAACAGTCCCCCTGCCACCTGTCCCTCCCAGGCGAAACTGTGGGCGGGAAAGCGCACCGCCCACGGCAGCGTGGACGGCCCCCCATGGCAGCAGCCGGCCAAGAAGCAGCCCAGGCGCACCAGGGCCATGGCCACGCCCGCCGCTGGCGCGAGCGGGTCGGCCAGCGCCGCCACGGACAGGTGGACGTGGAGCAGTCGCCGCGCAAGGGGCAGCGCTACCACGAGCCCCAGCATCCCGCCCGGATGGCGAAACCCGCGGCTGAGGTTGGTGATACCGGGCCAGCCCCCGCCGCCTTCGATCCCTGCGTGGACCTTGGCGCCGGCGAGCGCCCCGAGGCAGAGGAGCGCGAGCAATGCACTCAAGCGGCCCCACGGCACCCCGATCCGCCGCGCCGAGCAGAGCGTGACCGCCGTCCCGGTCGCGATGCCGAGCCCGAGAAAGACGGGATACAGCCGCACACCGAACAGCTCAGGGTGCATCAGCGATCCGGTTCAGCTCGCGGGGGGACGGTGACAACACTGACCGACGGGCGGGAGCACCGCTCCCGCCCTCAAGACTGACGCCGTGTGCCGGCACCATTCTTCAGACCCTTCTTGAAGGGTGGAGCATTGCTCCACCCGTGGGGATTGTTTCACCAACGCAGCGGTTTACTGCGCTCCCGTTGCCTCGGTCACCTTCGGCACGGTGCCGTCCCACGCCCAGAGGCCCGTGCGGCCGTCCGCCGTGGTGTATTTCCCGCTGAGGCCCGTGAGGCTCAGCGTGCCCTCGAAGGTCCCGAGCGTGTTGCCATGGGGGTCGACGAGCCTCCCCGACACGCTGCGGCCCGAGAGCTTCCAGTCCACGACGCCGAAGCTGCCACTGAGGATGATGGGGAAGC
>JBBITY010000083.1:0-2903 GCA_037440565.1 Desulfurellales bacterium | reverse complement strand
ATCAGGCCCACCGTCGAGGCCGACGGCAAGAGCGCGACGTTCACGCTGACGCGCTGGCCCGCCCCGTCGGGACCCTGCACGCTGAGGCTGAGCGCGCCGCGCCCGGAAAGGGCCGTTGCGCCGCTGGTCTCCAGGCTGCCGCTCTCTGCCAGAGCACGCGGCGCGAGCAGCGTCACCAACGCCCACATCACCAGTACTCCGCGTCTTGCGTTCATGGTTAACCTCCTCGGAGCCACGCTCGATGCCCTCGTCGCCCCGGTCCCAGCCACAAAAAGGCAACACGCCCCGACTGCTCACCGTCGGTCGCTGCTCGCCCACACGCCGCTCCTCTCGCCCGCTTCGTCAGCAATTGGACTTCTCCCCTTTTCGCCCCCCGCGCGTTGCGAGGTGTGCCGGTGAACGCGCTGCTTCCCGTCAACGTTGGGGCTCAGACCCCATGATCTGCTCATACAGCGAATCATACCTCCCGTGTCTCACCTCTTCGAACAACGCACGACTATCGAGCCCTCGCGAAGGGAGCGTCACGGCAACAGAGGGCGGGTGCTCATCATCGTTGGTGCCGAGCCGATGGTCTGGGCCTGGCGAGGCGAGTTCGTATCTGGTACCAGCGTCCACACGGTAAGAGATCTCGTTGCCAAAGAAATCGTTGATCGAACGTCCGTAGATTTCTTCCAAGCTGTTTGGTAACCGCCCGTGCTCGTGTTTAAAGCGGTCAATGTCCTGTTTGATCTGAGCCAGACGCAGCTTGGTTGCAAATATGAAATCACTCTCCCACTCCTTGTGAGACTTTCCCGCGTCCGCCACGATGAACGAGAAGTAGATGAGCGCTGCGAGCAGAACGGCAGCCGCCGCGCCGCCAGCGCGGCAGAAGGTCTTAAGTGCGCGCTTCATCGGCTGAACCTCAGGTAATCGAGACGGCCCGCAAGAACCTCCCCGAAGAGATCTGGAGAGTTGAGGTACCTGGGACTACCCGGTATCGGGTTGGTCACCTGAGCGCCGAAGATGTCCGCACGGTACTCCGGTTGCGTGGTCGAGCGCGGAACGAAGACCGAGCGCACACCGTACCGAAACTCAAGCACGTGGAAGTATTCATGCCCAAGAAGGTAGCTGAGGGTATCTGGTCTCATTGACAGCGAAGTGGTGGGAACAAAGATGTTTTCGCCCAAGGTCACTGCGTCTGCGCTACCGAATGCCTGGTCATATACCCTGATGTTCCCTCGGCCTAGCATTCCGGACAGGTCGCCTCTCACGTCAGGGAGCTGGACGCCCTCGATTCCTTGTGTGAGGGTGTTGTACGGTTGGCTGCCCGGCGGGGGAGCCCACCCTCCGCGGTTCAGCAACAGGTCCAGGTCGTCACCAAGACCGCCGAGTGTCCGATTGAAGCCCGAGAGTGAGCCGGTCCCGGCACTGAGAATTCCCACCGTCAGCCCGAGCCCAATCACGCCGGTGTAATCGCCGCGTGAGGCGCCGTAGCCCGCCTGGGCCAGGCTGCCGCCGACGAAGCTGCCGGTCACGGCGAGCTTCGCCGTGAGCGCGGCGGTCACCTTGTCCATGCCCGCCGCAATGAGCTGGTTGGCCACAAACGGGGTGATGACCTTCCCGATCACCGGCGCCACCACCGTCGCGCCGACGAACGCCCCCGCGCCGCCAATCGTGCCGCCGATGGCCGCCGCTTTCAGCGCCTGGACTGGCGAAGCGCCGTTGACGGCGGCCTGGATCCCGCTCGCCAATGCTCCTACGACAAATCCGATGATGATGACGCAGAGGAGTCCGCACTCACCATTGGGATCCGTCGCGTTCACCGGATCGCCGCCCACGTAGCTGTAGGGGCTGGCGAATTCCCGCACCGGATCGTGGGTCGCATATCTTCCCTCCACCACGGTTCCGTCGTACCGGAGGCGGATTTCCCCGATGCCCACGCGCACTTGCGCGCCGTCGGTCCAGACGACGATCACGAAGAAGAGCTGAGACCCCCTGATGCGAGTTTCGAACAAACTCGCGCCGCGATCGGCGTGGTGTTCACGGTTGAGTTGCGGGGCGAGCACGCTGTGGTTTTACCACGAGCGCGGCGCACGGCGAAGCCGCGCCAGCGGCTAGAGCGAAGCGACGCGCGCGCGTGAAAACGCTGCCTGGCGGTGAAGGGTCCAGGTCGTCCCGTTGCGTTTGCGTGACGCTGCGAGGCTCTCCGTGCGTCGTTTCGCCGCTCCGACCCGCGCAGCCGCTGGCGGACGCGCGGCAGCGCGGCCACGGCGGCGGAGCGGGGAGGAGGCAGTGGGGAGCCCCCTTTGGGGGCGGACGGGCGGGCGCTGGGCTGCCGGGCCTCGGGGTGGCGGGGTGGGCGCGCCGGTGGTGGGCAGGCACCATAACGCACCCGTTATGGTGAGCGGCGCGAGGGGACCGGCGGGCGCGCCGCTGGCGGGGTTGGGTTGTGGTGGATGGGTTTAGCTGCCAGCGGCGTGCCCGACGGCCCGTCGGATAAGGGCGCCCTTATCGGATGGGCCGAAGCGCCGCGACTGCCCACCACCGGCGCGCGTCGGGGTGGGGTCAGGCCCGGCGGCGCGGCGCCCGGGCGGGCGGGGGGATCAGACAGACGGGCTCGGTGTGCGGGCGCGGCGGCGGAGTTGTGTGGGGCTGGGGCGCCCGCACACGGAGCCCCACCGCGTTGTTCGTTGTCGGTGGCCCGTGGTCCGTTGTGCGCGGTCGGATCACGGACCACGGAGCACAGATCACCTTTCGTCGTCGTCAGCTTCGGCAGCTAAACGAGAAAGGAGCTCGGCACGTGCCTCAGCGTCGGCGGCATTCGGTTCGGTCTTTGCCTCGGTGCTGGAGCCGTGCGTCGGACGCTTGAGGTGCGCGCCCGGGTGCGTGGCGTCGTGCACTTGCTTGAGCTTACGGATGGCGAC
>JBBITY010000082.1:0-10627 GCA_037440565.1 Desulfurellales bacterium | reverse complement strand
CTCCCCTCGGGCTCCTCTTTCCAGGCCGCACTCGGCCGGAATCGGTTTCGGCGGCACAGCCCGGCCACAACGTGCCGCTGTACGTGGGGAAGGATCGCCCCTTCTCGCGCAACGCCCGGCCCGACGGCGCCGGCCTTCGCCCGGTTGCGCCCGTTCGTTGCAGAACCGATTCACCCACCGCCGCCCGACTCGGAGCGGCGCACCGGGCCGGATGTCCGTGTCCGGGCCGCGGCGGTTGCGGGCACCAGCCCGCGATAGGTGCAACGAGCTCAGCGCTTCGCCGGCCCGCGGCGGCCATGCGCACGCACGAGGCGTTGGAATACGGCGGCAAGCTGCGCATCCCGTATTGGCGGCAACTCGACGGGCGCAGGGGCTTCCTGCGGCGCGCGCTCCGCGGCTGGTCTTCGGCCGCGCGTGCCGGCCGTCGCCCCCGAGACGAAGTAGATGTCGCGAATCAGCGGCTCACCCAGCCGGGCATTGAGGCGCTCGCGAAGCACCTCCTTCATGAACTGGAGCTCCTGCATCCACGGCGCGCTGCTCACCCGGACCGAGAGCACCCCGGACCGATACCCGGCGGGCTCGGCCCGGGCAGCGATCGCCGGCCCCACCTCCTCCGCCCAAAAGCTCCAGAGCCGGTACGCGCGCAAGCGGTGCTCCGGATCAATGCGCTGCAGAACGCGCGCCAAAGGCTCGGCGAGCCGGTCCGGTCGAGCAGGGGGGCGAGACATCGTACCAGTCACTCTAGAGGGTTTCTGACGCCCGGCAAGAGCGGGGGACGTCCTTTTTTTCGAGCGGAAGCGCTCTCCTCGCCTTTCGTCGGGGCGCACAGCCGTGCGCCCCGACGATGGCCGCGCTCGAATCATTCTCGAAGGGAACAGCGCCGGGGCGCGGGCGCCAGCCCCGCCTCGGGCGGGGAGGATGGGAACGGCACGAGCCGGGCTCCGCCATCTGGTGGGGATTCCGGGCTGTCACGCGCCGGGCGGCACTTCCGGATCGCCTGGTGCCTGCACCAGCTCGATGAGCGTGCCGTCAGGATCACAAACGAACACCGCCCCGGACGCGAAGGCCGTAAAGTCGAGCAGCGTTTCGTCCAGAATGCGCACTCCGGCCGCGCGCAGCGCGCTCACGGTGGCGGCAAAGTCGTCGATGCGCAGGGACAAATGCGTGAGCCCGCGCCCGTTCATCGGCCGCGGCTCGCCGTCGCCAACGGCGCCCGGCGACACGTAGTGCAGCAGCTCGATGCGCGTACCGTCCCGCTCAAGGTATACCGCATGGAGGTCTACGTCGCGCAGGCGCAGCAGCGTTTCCGTCGGCTCGCCCTGGATACGCAGCTCCGAACGCCATTTGAAGCCCAGGAGATCGCGATAAAAGCGCACCGAGCGGTCGAGATCGGTGACGCAAATTCCGATGTGGGTCATGCGCAGGATCGACATCACGAGGCCTCCCCCTCTTCCGTCGGCTTCTTCTGCCCCGCCGCCCCTTCCGCCCCCCGCGGGGGCCGGCCATCGCGCGCCGTGATGCGCACGCGCACCCGCCCGCCCGCCGGCTCCAGGGCGACGGACGCCCGCCCTTCGAGCAGCGCCAGCAAGTCGCTTCCCGCAATCACCCGCCGCCAGCCCTGCATGATCGGCAGCTCTCCTTCGGTACCGGCAGCGTGGTGGTGGACCAGCGCCTGCAGCTCCGCGTGCGTGGCCAACAAGCTGGAGGCGATGCACGCCTCTTCTGCCCGTAGCCGCAGGACGGCCTGCAGCAGCTCGACGACCCCAGTGG
This sequence comes from Desulfurellales bacterium, assembly GCA_037440565.1. Classification (GTDB taxonomy): domain Bacteria; phylum Desulfobacterota; class Binatia; order HRBIN30; family CADEER01; genus JBBITY01. The sequence continues at coordinate 8,857 of JBBITY010000082.1, read as the reverse complement.
CGGGCGCCGGCCCGTGCGCCGGCGGCGGCTGCGGCCACTGCTCTTTGGGCTGGTGCAGCGCCCACACGACCCGGCGCACGACCTCCTCGGCGTGCCGGTCCAGCTCGCGCGACCGCACGGCGCGCATCCCGCGCAAGGCGCTCACCGTAGTCGGGGCTTTGCGCGCAATCTCCACCAGCGCCTCGTCGCGCACAATGCTCGCGCGGGGTTTGTTGCGCTCCCGCGCCACCTCTTCGCGCCACGCCGCCAGTGCGCGCAGAACAGCCAAGCCCTTGGCGCGCAGCGAGCCCCGGCCACGCACGCGCAGGTAGGCGTCCGCGGGAGTCACGGGAACACTGCGCGTCGACTGCTCGAGGCGACGGCACTCCTCGACCAGCCATTCCCAACGCTTCAGCTCGGTGAGCCGCGCCCGCAGGCGGTCGTAGAGCGGCAGCAGGTGGCGTACGTCGTCCGCCGCGTACGCGATCTGCGCTTGCGTCAGCGGACGGCGCGACCAGTCGGTCAGCGTCTCCGTTTTCTCCACGGCCACACCCAGCAACCGCTCGACCAACTGCGCGTATCCGACCTGCGCACCGTATCCAGCCATGGCCGCCGCCACCTGGGTATCGACGGTTGGCGCTGGGGTGCGGCCGGTCAGGCTACAGAACAGCTCGAGATCCTGCTGCCCGGCGTGCACCACCTTCTCAATCCGGGCATCGCCGAGCAGGGCGAAAAACGGATCGAGCGACGGAACCGCACGGCAGTCGATCAGCGCCAGGCGCGACGGCGTCGCCACCTGAATCAGCTCGAGCTGCGGGACGTAGGTGCGCTCGCCGACGAACTCGGTATCCAGCCCGAACCGCTCCACGGCCGCCAGGTGCTTGCACAAGGTCCGCAGGCTCGCCGCATCGTCGACGTACACGGGGGACTGCTCGTCCGAGCGAGGTCGCTGCGCTTGCGTCATGCCCCCCGCTCATGACCAAATCCGCGCCGGAGAGCAAGTGGCAGGCTCTCTGCTTCCCTCTGCGCCGTCGTCCTTCGCCCTCGTGCTCAGTCCGCGAAGCGGACGGTGTTCGTCATCGCAATCGTGTCCTGGTGGGCCATCGCGAAAGACGTTCACCATGGAAGCACGAGACACGTCTCCTCACAACTCTCCGTTTCTTGCCGCCTACCGTTAGGGGCGAGTCTTGTATTCGCCCAGCTTCGGGTGGCTTGTCGCGTCGCACGGGCGATCACACGGATCGCCCCTCCCGTCTTGAGACAACCTCTAGCTCCCGGCGTCCTGGCGGCCGATCGCTTCGAGAAACTTCTCGTGGATGATCTCGCAGGCCAGCCGGTAGAGCTGCTCGCGGTCCTTGTGGTGGGCGAGGAAACCAATCGGGATTTGGAAGCCGCCCTTGTCGCGCACATTGCCGCCACCGTAGTGCGAGCGGCGCTCCTCGTTGAGGCCGAACGCCTTCTTGAGGAAGGCATCGGGGTTGATCGTGTCGCTGCGGGTACGCAGCGAGCCGTCAATGGTCCGGCCGTCGACGATGCCGAAGACCAGCACCGTGTCGATTCCGGCTCGGGTGAGCAGGAAGTCCGCCGCCTGCGGAATGCCGTCGCGGTGCTCTTTGCGCACGAAGCCGACGTCGCTGAACAGGAAGTTGTCGTAAATCCGCCGCCGCTCCAGCGCGGCCTGGATCATGTCCATCACCGCCGGGCTGAGAGATTGGGCCGAGATCTTGCGCAGCAGCGCCTGGTCGACCGCCGGCCAGAGATACGCGGCGCCTTCGAAGTCCAGCCGCGACGCTTCGAGAAACAAACGCGTGTCCGAGCGCATGCCGTGCATGAGCGCGGTGGCGAGCCTGACGTGCTCGGGCTCATTCGGGTTGAGCCCCTCCGGGTACGCCTGGCGCAAGTAGTCGGCGAAGATCGCGCAGGTCGACCCCGCGTCCTCGCGCACGTCGACAAACTCAGCGGGGACGTCGCCGGCCTTCTTGTGATGGTCGACGAAGGCAAGGAACGTCTTCTTCTTCAACTCATCCTGAATCGGCGTGTCGACCTTTTGCGTGTCGACGAAGGCGTAGAGGGAGAACGGGTCGAGGTCGAAGCGCGCATCGTAGAGCCACAGGTCCAGTTCGAGCTGCTTGACCAGGGCACGGTTTTCCTGATGGCTGACCTCGTGGAAGGAGAGCAGCGTGGCGTCGATGCCGTGGTTTCGGGCGAGGAGCTGCAGGCCGAGCCCGGACGCAATGTTGTCGGGGTCGGGGTAGCCGCAGATCAGGATCAACAGCCGTTCGCCCCGGTGCCTCTCCAAGGTGACGGACAACTCGGCCCATTTACTGGGCGTCACTTCGGGAGTTTCGACCCGTTTCACCGGCCGCAGGCGCGGTTCAGCCAACGGCTCCACCGATCGTTCTGCCATGATTCCTCCGGAGGGAGTGACCGTTCACAACATGCAACATTGGCAACTGACTTGCCGTCGCGTCGATGACGAGAATCCGGACCGCGCGCTACGGCCGCTGCCGCAGAGCCTGCGGGGCACGCTTCAAAAGCGCCTTCTGTATCATCGGCGGAGCGGAGCTTAGCACAAATCGGGTTGCTGTCCACAACTAGCCGAGGGTACCGGCACAACCTGTTCGTGCCGCGGGACGATCCGCTCCGTTCGGCTCCGCTCAGGACATGCTTCGACGGGCACACCGCGAGCTGACGCGCCCCCACTGATCGACCCACGCACGACACGAACGGCTTCGCGTTCGGGTTGAGGTTCCCTCCTTCGACAAGAAAGGGTCAGGAAGGATCTTTGAGCAAACTCCGCGGTCCTGGAAAACTCCCGCGTTGCCACCCACTTTGGACTTCGGACCCCTCGACGTTGCTTTCGACTTGGGGCCGCGGGCGAAGCCCCCGCTGAGACCTGGGGTCGGACTGCCATCCCCTCAATCCCTCGATCCGTTGAATCCGTTGCCAAACGCTCCTCAGCACTGCCGCGCGATGCGCTCCAGCCCGCCCATGTAGGGGCGCAGGACCGCGGGGATGACCACGCTTCCGTCGGCCTGCTGGTAGTTTTCGAGCACGGCAATCACAACGCGCGGCAAGGCCAGGCCGGAGCCGTTCAGTGTGTGCACGAACTCGGGCTTGGCGCGTGGCGCGGGCCGGTAGCGGATATTGGCGCGGCGGGCCTGAAAGTCGCGGAAGTTGGAGCACGAGCTCACCTCTAGCCACTCCCCGCACCCCGGCGCCCACGCTTCGACGTCGTACTTCATCGCTGCGACGAAGCTGAGGTCGCCGGTGCACATCTGCACGACGCGGTGGTACAGGCCGAGGCGGCGGCAGACGTCCTCCGCGTTGTCGAGCAGGCGTTCCAGCTCCGCATCGGAGGTCTCAGGCGCCACGAACTTGACCATTTCGACCTTATCGAACTGGTGTCCGCGCTTGATGCCGCGCACGTCGCGTCCGGCCGACATCTTCTCGCGTCGAAAGCACGGCGTATAGGCGACGTGGTAGACGGGCAGCCGGCCGGGCTCGAACACCTCGTCGCGGTACAGGTTGGTCACCGGCACCTCCGCCGTGGGGATGAACCAGTAATCATCCTCGGTATCGTGGTAGAGGTTGTCGCCGAACTTGGGCAGATTGCCGGTGCCGACCAGGCACTCGCGCTTCACCATCGCCGGCGGATAGACTTCGCGATACCCGTGTTCGGTCACGTGCAGGTCGACCATCCAGTTGATGAGCGCCCGCTGCAGCTTCGCGCCGAGTCCGGTGAGAACGTAGAAGCGCGAGCCGGAAATCTTCACGCCGCGCTCGAAGTCGATCAGGCCGAGGTCTTCGCCGATCTCCCAGTGCGGGCGCGGCGGAAAGTCGAAGTGCGGCTCCTCGCCCGCCACGCGCACGACGACGTTTGCCCGTTCATCAGGTCCAACCGGAACGGCGGGGTGTGGGATGTTCGGCAGATCGAGCATCGCCGCCTCGAACGCCGCTTCTGCCTCGGCCACCTGCTTCTCCAGCGCGGCGATCTGGTCGCCGAGCGCGCGCATGTCCGCGACCAGGCGCTCGCGCTCGTCCGGCGCCTGGCGGCCGATCGTCTTCGACGTCTCGCTGCGCCGCGCGCGCAGGCGTTCCACCTCGGTGATCAGCGCTCGGCGCCGCGCATCCGCCGCGAGCACGTCGTCGATCTGGGCCGGCTCGACGCCGACTTTGGCCAGCTCGCGCTTCACCATGTCTGGCTGTTCGCGGATGAGGCGGATGTCCAGCATGCGGCTGCGGTTAGCACGAAGGGAGGAGGGAGTGAAGGCGACACCCGACTGCGAGGGTGCGGCGGGCGTCGCGGTCACCGCCCCATCTCGCTGTCGGCCCTGGTCGGCATCAGAGGGCTCTGAATGAGTCTCGGAATCGCCTGGATTTTCACCCAACGACTTGCGGCGGCACGGTCTGCCAGCTCGCTCGAGCGTAGCCGCGCCTCGGCGCCGCAGGCGTACAACCAAAGGCCTGACCGCCGTCGACGCGGTGTCTCTTGACAAGCCCAAGCTGCTCGACCAGGTCCGCGACGCCATTCGGACCCGGCACTACAGCTACCGAACGGAGGAGTAGCCAGGCGCAAGCTCAAGGGTGTCGCGTTGGTTCGAATCGCGGGTGGCGCGATTCGGCGAGCCGAGGTACATTGGTACGGAGCGCACGGCATTGGCCAGATGCGTATGAAGATTGAGCGGTTTATCGACTGATGGCTGCGATGCGAACGAAGAAACGGTTCCTGCTCTGCGTGCGAAACAAGGGATGCGAAGATCTCGAGCCCCGCAAGTTGTACCAGCAGCTCCCCGGCTCTCGCGCTGCCGAAGACGTCTACGTGCGAGTGGTTGACGAGTCGGGCGAGGACGCTCTCTGCCCGGCCGACTCCTCGGTTGCCGTCGAGTTGCCGCGCGAGGCAGAGCAGCGCTCGCCGTCGACATGACGAACGACTTCGCCCTCTGGCTTCCCGTGCGATTCTCGGAGCCCGCGCGGGCACGTGGAGCCACCGCCGCCGGAAGCATCGGGGGATGATCCGATGCCGGCCATTTCGCTGTTCTTCGGGATCGTAATCAAGATGTTCTACAACGACCACGAGCCGGCGCATTTTCATGCCGAGTACCAGGGCCAGCGGGGCAAGTTCGACATCAAGGGCCGAATGGTAGCCGGCAACATCGATTCGAAGACGGCGTTGCGCTTGATTCGCCAGTGGGCGAAGGAACACGAAACGGAAATCCGTGCCAACTGGAAGCGCGCAAGAGCCGGCCAGCCGCTCGAAGCGATCGAGCCGCTGCGCTAAAGGATGAGGATATGAAAGGTGTGCCGTGTGTTGTCAAAGCGGAGTACCGGGGTGGCCATCGCATCCACGTTACGTTCGACGACGGTTGCGAGAAGACAATCGACTTTCGGCAGTGGCTGAAGGGTCCCGTGTTCGCACCCTTGAAAGACCTGAAATACTTTCGCCGCTTCTTCCTCGACGGCTGGACGGTCGCATGGCCGAACGGTGCAGATGTCGCGCCAGAGGCATTGTACGAAAGCCTGGAGGCAGGCACCGAACGGGGACCGGCCTGCGCACCACCGCGGAAACCCCGGGGTGCGGACCGGAGGGCCGAACAAGGGCATGCACTGGACGCGCGCAAAGCTGCGCGCCAGTGATGGCTGGCGTTAGCCTCCAGAGGCGTCTCGTGCGATATGCGAGCCGATGCGCTTCGAGCTGGTCGGCGAGATCGCGCAAGTCGAAACGGTTGCGATCGGGCGCGGCGTTCGTGACCCTGGCTCGTCTGCGCAAGCGGTACAGATCGAGCAGGTGGCGCAAGCTCGCGGCTTGAGCGCCGGGGGTGATCGCGCGCACCAGTGCGCCGGCGGCGCACGCGCAAGCCGTCAGTGCCGAGAGGAGCAATCGGCTACGAAAGGCCCTCCTCACCCCGGCAGCTCGAAGGCGTTCTTCACCAGCTCGCAGGCGATGCGGCCGCCGTCCCACCAGATGCCGACGACGTCGAAGCGGGCTTCGCGGTCTTGCAAGCGGTGCTGGGCAAGGAAGTACTGGGCCGCGCGACTCACCTGGCGCTGCTTGCGCCGATCCACCGCCTCCAGCGGGGTGCCCCAGCCTTCACCGGTGCGCGTCTTCACCTCGATGAACACGACCGTCCGCCCATCGAGCGCGACCAAGTCGACCTCCCCCACCGGACAGCGGTAGTTGCGCTCGACGATCGTGTAGCGCCGGCGCTTGAGAAACTTCTCCGCCGCCCGCTCGCCTTCGGCGCCCAGAATCTGCCGCTCATCTGGCATCCGTCCTCCCCGCTACGGGCCCGCATGGTAGCGGTTGGGGGACCGACTCGAAAGCGGCGGCGCGTTGAAGCCCCCGAACCCCTGTGTTAGACGCTCGCCATGGGTATCACGCGCGACGAGGTGCGCCACATCGCGTTGCTGGCGCGCTTGCCGCTGACGCCAGCCGAGGAAGAGGCGTTCACCGAGCAGCTCGACCACATCCTCGGGTACTTCCAGCGCCTCAACGACCTGAACACGGATCAGGTGGAACCGACCGCGCACATCACGCCGATGGCGACGCCGTTCCGCGACGACGTGGTGGAGAACGAACCGGCGACGGAGCGCTGGCTGGCCAATGCCCCTGCGCGCGACGGTGCGTTTTTCAAAGTGCCGAAGATCATCGAATGAGCGCCTATGGACAATCTCCTCTTCCGCGAATGATTCGGGAGAGGGCGTCTCTCGTGCCCCGTGTCGCATTCTCATCAGCCTGGCGGTCCGCCACCGAGCGCTGAGCCGTTGCTCGACCTGACGATCGACGAAGCCCATCGGCGCCTCCGGGCGCGCGAGGTCACGTCAGCCGAGCTGACGCAGGCGGCCCTGGCACGCATCGCGCGCACTGACGCCGAGCTCCATGCGTTCATCACCGTAACGCCCGAGCTGGCCCTCGCGCAGGCGCGCCGCGCCGACGAGCGCTTCGCCCGCGGCGAGCGGGTCGGCCCGCTGTGCGGCATTCCCGTTGCGATCAAGGACGTCATCCTCGCCCGCGGCCTGCGCGCCACCGCCGGATCGAAGATCCTCGAGCCCTTTATCGCTCCCTACGACGCGACGGTGACGCAACGCCTCTTCGAGGCGGGCGCGGTCTGCGTCGGCAAGGCGAACTGCGACGAGTTCGCCATGGGCTCGTCGAACGAGAACTCCGCCTACGGGCCCGGCCGCAACCCGTGGGACCGCGAGCGTGTTCCCGGCGGGTCCTCCGGCGGCTCGGCCGCAGCCGTCGCGGCGCGACAATGCCTGGGCGCCCTCGGCACCGACACCGGAGGCTCGATTCGTCAGCCGGCCGCGTGCTGCGGCGTGGTGGGCATCAAGCCGACCTACGGCCGCGTCAGCCGCTACGGCGTCATCGCCTACGCCTCCTCGCTCGATCAGGTCGGCCCGCTCGCGCGCACGGTGAAGGACGCCGCCCATCTGCTGGAGGCGATCGCCGGACACGACCGCCGCGATTCGACGTCGGTCAATCAACCCGTGCCCGCTTACGCGGAAATCTTGGGCGCTGGCGTGCAGGGGCTGCGCCTCGGCTTGCCGAGGGAGTATTTCGTCGAAGGCATGCAGCCCGAAGTCGCCGACGCGGTGCGCGCCGCGGTGCGCCGGCTCGAAGCGCTTGGCGCCGCGGTGGAAGAGGTGTCGCTGCCGCACACGCCGTACGCGATCGCGGCGTACTATCTGATCGCCACCGCCGAGGCCAGCTCCAACCTGGCGCGCTATGACGGCACGCGCTATGGCCTGCGCGTGGACCGCGGCGAGGGGCTGCTGGACATGTATCAGCGCACACGCGCGCAGGGCTTCGGCACCGAAGTGAAGCGGCGCATCATGCTCGGCACCTACGCGCTCTCCGCCGGCTACTACGACGCGTATTACGAGAAGGCACAGAAGGTGCGCACGCTGATCCGCCGCGACTTCGAGCAGGTATTTGCCACCTGCCACGCCATCATCACGCCGACGGCCCCCACCACTGCGTTCCGTCTCGGCGAGAAGGTGACGGACCCGCTGCAGATGTACCTGTCCGACATCTTCACCATTTCGGTGAACCTCGCCGGCTTGCCGGCGCTCTCCCTGCCCTGCGGCTTCGACGCCGCGGGACTTCCGATCGGCCTGCAGATCGTCGGCCGGCCGTTCGACGAGTCGACCGTGTTCACCGTCGCGTACGCCTACGAGCAGGCGACCGACTGGCACCGGCGCGCGCCAGCGGTGAGGTGAAGCGATGGATTACGAAGCCGTCATCGGACTGGAAGTCCACGCGGAGATGCTCACGGCGTCGAAGATCTTCTGCGCCTGCTCGGCGCAGTTCGGAGCGCCGCCGAACCAGAACACCTGCCCGCTCTGCCTCGGCTTGCCGGGCGTCCTGCCGGTGCTGAACCGGCGCGTCGTCGAGTTCGCCATCAAGACAGGCCTTGCCGCCCATTGCCGGATCGCCCCTTACAGCCGCTGGGCGCGCAAGAACTACTTTTATCCCGACCTGCCGAAGGGCTACCAGATCAGCCAGTACGAGCTGCCGCTGTGCCTCGGCGGGCACATCGACATCTCGGTCGACGGCCAGCACAAGACCGTCCGCCTCACGCGCATCCACATGGAGGAGGACACCGGCAAGAACATCCACGACGCGCACGGCGATGCGAGCCTGGTCGACTTCAACCGCTCCGGTGTGCCCTTGCTCGAAATCGTCAGCGAACCCGACATCCGCTCCCCCGCGGAAGCCGCGGCGTATCTCCGCAAGCTGCGGGCCATTCTGCAGTACCTGGAGGTGTGCGACGGCAACATGGAGGAAGGCAGCTTCCGTTGCGACGCCAACGTCTCCGTCCGCCGGCGCGGCGAGGAGCGGTTGGGCACCAAGGTGGAGATCAAGAACATGAAT
>JBBITY010000081.1:0-10689 GCA_037440565.1 Desulfurellales bacterium | reverse complement strand
GAAGCAGGCGCCACACCCGAACCCAGTGCACGGGCGAGACCTGGCCGAAGAAGATCACCCGAATCCGAAGAACTGGGTGGCGGCCATCTTCGAGGAGGCGGCCAAGCGGGGGAGCAAGGTGGACTGGGTGCAGTGCGGCCTCTGCGTCGACGAACGCGGCGCGGGCGAGTGGATCGCCGGGCCGCGGCGCGGCAGCCCGGCCGATCTGTGGAAGTTCGCCGAGGAGTCGGCCAACACGCTGATCATTCCGACCAAGTAAGGGGATGCGTATGAGCAAGAAGGTGTTGAACGTCGTCGAGACCGCGTATCGCGCGACGCTCGAGGAACAGGACGATACCGTCATCTGGCTCACGCATGCGCTGAAGGGCGCCGGTGCGGAGCTCGATGTGCTGCTGCGCGGCAACGCGGTGAACTACGCAGTGAAGGGGCAGGACGCCTCGGGGCTGATGTTCGGCGAGCGGCGGCAGACGCAGTCGCCGCGGATCGACGAGGACGTGGCGAAGCTGGTCGCCAAGGGGGTGAGGGTCTTTCTCGTCGAGGACGACGCGGCCGACCGCGGCGTGCAGCACGGTGAGCTGATCGCGGGCATCGAGCCCGTTGCGCGCGCCCGCCTGCCGCAGTTACTCGCCTCCTACGACCAGGTCTGGCATTGGTGAGCGCGGTTTAGAAGACGTCTTTCAGCGCGCGGATCTTCGCGAACACGTCCACATCGGCCATCGGCAGGTCGGGAAAGCGCGTGTGCAGCGTGCGCCGCAACTCGGGGCTCGCCCAGCGCAGGAACGGGTTGGTCGCCTTCTCCGAACCGATGGTGGTGGGCGTGGTCGGCTCGCCCTTCGCGGCCCGCGCGCGCGCCCAGGCGTACTTCTCCCGGAGCGCCATGTTCTCGGGCTCCAGCGTTAAAGCGAAGCGCAGGTTCTTTTCCGTGTACTCGTGGCCGAAGTAGACGCGGGTCTCGTCCGGCAACGCGCTCAGCTTCGACAGCGACTGGATCATCATCGCCGCATCGCCTTCGAAAAGCCGCCCGCAGCCGCCCGCGAACAGCGTGTCGCCGGTGAACAGGGTCCGCTCCCGCTCGAAGTAGTACGCGATGTGTCCGCTGGTGTGGGCGGGGATGAAGATGACGCGCGCACGGAGCGAGCCCAGGTGAACCTGGTCGCCATCGCCGACCTTCTGGGTCAGGCCCGCGATCCGCTCGTCGACCCCGTACACGGCGAGGCGCGGGTGCGCGGCGAGCAGCTCGCCGTTGCCGCCGATGTGATCGTAATGGTGATGCGTCGGCAGGATCGCGCACAGCTCGACCCGCTCCCGTTCGACCGCCGCCAACACCGGCGCCGCCTCGGCGCAGTCGACGATGCCGGCGCGTCGCGTCGCCTCATCGATCACCAGGTACGCGTAATTGTCCGCGAGCTGCGGAATCGCCACGACCTTCATGGCTGCCTCCGTCATACAACGAGAACCGAACCCTCATCGCCGGCCCCGAAACCGCCCAGACCGGACTGCGCGGTTTCGGCGGCTGGTTTCAGTGGCGCCCAGGATCTCGGCGAGGCGGGCCGTCGATGGTCCGCCACTCGGATGCGTCCAGCTCGATGCACTGTCGGTCCGGCACGCGACGCCGCTTCCAGTGCCACAAGACCGGCAAGACCAGGAGGCCGAGCACCCCGCCGGAGAGGGCCACGGCGAGCGAGAACAGGAACAGCAGACCCACCGGGACGAGCAACAGTGCCGCGAGCCAGAGCGGCAGGCTGCCGCGGTACAGGAAGATGGGCCGCGGATCGTCGGGCCGGTTCGGATTCATGGGCACGTGCTTTCCTCCTTCAGCTCGACCACATAGCCGTCCGGATCGCGCGCGTAAATGGAGAGCGCGAAGCCCGTCGCGCCCATTCGCCGCACGGGTTCGCTTTCCACCAGCTCGACGCCGCGCGCGCGCATCTGCGGGAGGATGTCCTCCACGAGCCGCCCGGCGACACGAAGGCAAAAATGCACGAAGCCGCCGCTGCGCCGACCCGCCTCTGGATCGTAGGTCGGGTCGGGAACGAGGTCGATGAGATGGGGGCCGACCCGGACGGAGACGAAGGGGCGCGTGCCGGCGCGATACTCGTCGAGAAACTCGATCGGCAGGCCGAGCAGATCACGGTAAAACGCCAGCGAGCGATCCAGGTCGCGCACGCGCAGCACGAAGTGATCCAGGCCGGCGACCTGGATGCGGGGCGGCGTCCCGGCAGGCACCGCCCTACCTGCGCGCGCGGCCGCGCGGCCGCCGGCTCCGCGGCGGCCGGCGCTGCACGAGCTGTCCGAGCCGCTTCTCGATCTGGTGCAGGCTGCGCTCGACCCGCTTGATCTCGGCGCGCAGGACCGGATTCTTGGTGACGCGCTCCACCGACTGGCGGACCTGCGCGTCAATGCGGTGCTGCAGCTCGTCGAAGCTGCGCTGCGGCACCTCGAGGAGCTCGTCGAACAGCGTGTGCCGGCCGCGCCGGCGGACGAGCTTCTGCACGCGCTTCTCGGCCGCCTCGCGTACGCTGTCGAGTGCTTCGCGCCCCCGTTCGACGCCGCGCAAGATGTCGCGCACCGCCTCGTCGCCGCGCTGAATCAGCCAGCGCAGCAGCGGCACCGACTGCCTGCCGTTGGTGCGTTTGGCCTCCTCGTAGATGATCTGGGCAAACGTCACCGCGGTGAAGTCCTCCCCCGTGTCGTTGTCCACCACCCGCACATCTTCGCCCGCCTGGACCAGCGCCTGCACGCCATCGAGCGTTATGTAGCGGCTGTTCCGCACGTCGTACAGTTTGCGATTGCCGTACCGCTTGATCAGACGGATACGGTCCCTATGTGGAGTTCGCACGGCCACCAGTGCTCGCGCTTCGAAACCTGCTCCGCGATTTCTCCCTGCAATCAGGCCCGCCGCGCCCCTCTGACGTGTACCTTCGTCAGCAGCTACCACACCGGTGGTGACACCGGCAAGACCGACACCCGACGGCCCGACGGCCGGCGATCACCTTGACCCGCCCAGACCCCTCCGATAGCTTCGAACCGTTCGCCCAGTTGTGGTGATGCCGCATCGTGAATCCCCGCCCCTTCGCGTGCCATGAGCCGACGCTTTCTCACCGCCGCCGTGCAGTTCAACGCGGGACCGGATAAGGAAGCGAACTTCGCCGCCGTCCTGCGCCTGGCGTGCGCCGCTGCCGCGCGAGGCGCGCAGTTGGTTGTCCTCCCCGAGGTCTTCTTTTGGCGCGGGGAGCGCTCGGAGGAAGCGCGCGCGGCCGAGCCGATTCCCGGCCCCACCACCGAGCGCCTGGCGGCGATGGCGCGGGAGTTGGGCCTGTATTTGGTCGGCGGCTCGATCCTCGAACGCGTGACCGGGGAACCGAAGGTCTTTAACACCTGCGCGGTCTTCACACCCGCCGGTGAACTGATCGCGCGCTATCGCAAGGCGCATCTGTTCGACGTCGACATCGCCGGACAGGTGTCGATCCGGGAATCGGACACCCGGCGGCGCGGCACGGAGGCCGTCGTCGTGCGAACCGAGCTGGCCACACTCGGCCTGAGCATCTGCTACGACCTGCGCTTCCCCGAGCTGTACCGGCGGCTCACCGACGCCGGCGCCGAGATCGTCTGTGTGCCCTCGGCGTTCACGTTTGCCACCGGCGCGGCGCATTGGGAGATCCTGCTCCGGGCGCGCGCCATCGAAAACCAGGTGTACGTCGTCGCGCCGAATCAGATCGGGCCGAGCCCGGCCGGCATTCACGACTTTGGGCATTCGCTCATCGTCGACCCGTGGGGAACGCCCACCGCCCGCGCCGCCAACACCGATACCGTCATCGTGGCGGAGATCGACCTCGACTACCTGGCCCGCGTGCGCCGGGAGGTGCCATGCCTCGCGCATCGGACGTTCACCGCGTAAAGGCGTTCTTCCGCGTCGTCTCGACGGACGAGGCGCGCGCCCGCATCCGTGCGACGAAGCCCATCGGCATGGAGCATGTGCCGGTGCGAGCGGCGGCGCGGCGGGTGCTGGCGAAGGCGCTGGTGGCTCCGGTGGACCTGCCGCACTTCCATCGCGCCAACATGGACGGTTATGCGGTGCGCGCGGCGGACACCTTTGGCGCGTCGGCGAGCACGCCCGCGTATCTCCAGATCGCCGGCAGCATCGAGATGGGGAAGGCGGTCACGCAAGCCCTGCGCAAGGGGCAGGCGATGCGCATCGCCACCGGCGGCATGCTGCCCCGCGGCGCCGACGCGGTGGTCATGGTGGAGCACGCCGACGAGGTGGGCGACGGCACCGTCGAGATTCATCGCGCCGTCTCACCGTGGCAGCACGTGCTGCGCATCGGCGAGGACGTCGCCAAGGGCGCGCCCGTGTTTCCAGCCGGTCGGCGCTTGCGGCCGCACGACCTCGGTGCGCTCGCGGGTCTCGGCATCACGCGCGTCGCCGTCTATCGCCAACCGAGGGTCGGTTTGATTGCGACGGGCGACGAGATCATTCCGCCCGATCGACAGCCCAAGCCCGGGCAGGTGCGCAACATCAATCAGTATTCCCTGGCGGCCATGGCCGAGGAGGTCGGCGCGCGGGTGACCGACTACGGCGTGATTCCGGATCGGGCGGATCGCCTGCGCAAAGCGTTCGCAACGGCACTGGCGCGGCAGGATGCCGTGCTCCTCTCCGGCGGGAGCTCGGTGGGTGCGAAGGACCTGACCACTGAGGTCCTCACGTCTTTTCCCAACTCGGAGGTGGTGTTCCACGGCATCTCGGTGGCCCCGGGAAAGCCGACGATCCTTGCGCGCGCGCTCGGCAAACCGGTCGTCGGGTTGCCCGGCCATCCCGTCTCGGCGCTGGTCATCTTCGAGCTCTTCGCCGGTCCCTTGTTGCGCGTGCTCGGCGGCGAGCAACCCGACGCGGTGTTCGAGCCGCGGCGGACGATCCGCGCGCGCCTGGCGCAGAACGTGGCCTCCGAAGCCGGGCGCGAAGATTACGTCCGGGTGCGCTTGACGGATGAGAACGGCGTCGTGCGTGCGCATCCGCTGCCGGGGAAGTCGGGGGCCATCTTCAATCTGGTCAGTGCCGACGGCTTGGTGCGCATTCCGGCGAACGCGGAAGGGCTGGACGGCGGCACCGATGTGGAGGTGTTGCTCCTGTAGGAAAGGGCTGCGGAGCGACCGTGAGCTTCGCTCGGCCAAAGACCCATGAAAATGCCCGTCCAAGCACCCCCTCCCCCGTTGCTCGCGGCAGAGGACGAGGGTTCCGATCCATGCGCACGCGCTATCTGAATAAGAAGTCGCTCGACGAGGCGCTGCGGCTCTTCGTGCGCGATTTCCCGTTGCGCCCCCATGAGGTGGAAAGTGTGGCGGTGGAGGAAAGTCTCGGGCGGGTGACTGCCGAGCCCGTCTTCGCGCGCTTGTCGGTGCCGCATTACCATGGCGCGGCGATGGACGGCATCGCCGTGCGGGCCGAGGACACGTTCGGCGCCAGTGAGGCCGCACCCGTCGAATTACGGCTCGTTACGGCGGACGCAGGCGACGCGAGCGCGGCTAGCGGGTGCCGAGGGGCGGCGCGACGGCGTGGCGGCGGTGTCTTCGCGTACGTCGACACGGGGCAGCCGCTGCCCGCGTGGGCGAACGCCGTCGTGATGATCGAGAACGTGTACCCGCTGGCGGCGGATCGGGTGGCCATTCGCGCCGCGGCCGCCCCGTGGCAGCACATCCGCCTCGTGGGTGAGGACATCGTGGCGACCGAGCCGCTCTTGCCGCGCAGCCATCGCATTCGGCCGTACGACATCGGGGCACTGCTGGCAGCGGGGCACACCCACGTGCCGGTGGTGCGCCGGCCGCGCGTGGCGATCCTCGCCTCCGGCAGCGAGCTGATCGAGCCCGGCGAGCCGGCGCCGCCGGGGGCCATCATCGAGTTCAACTCGCGGGTGATCGCCGCGTTCGTGGCACAGTGGGGCGGCGAAGCGCGACGTCACCCGCGGGTGCCGGACGACTTGCAACGGATCAAGGCCGCCGTCGGCGCGGCCGCGGCCGAGCACGACGTGGTCGTCATCATCGCCGGTTCGTCGGCCGGCGAGCATGACTACACGGCCCGGGCGCTGAGTGCGCTCGGCGAGGTGCTCGTGCACGGCATCGACATCATGCCGGGAAAACCGGCGATTTGCGCGATGGTGGGCGGGACGCCGGTGCTCGGGGTTCCCGGCTATCCGGTCTCGGCGATCATCGTCTGCCAGCAGCTTCTGCGCCCGCTGCTGGCGCGCTGTCTCGGCGCGGCGGAGGAGCCGACCGCGACTGTGCGCGCGGTGGTGCCGCGCAAGCTGCCCTCGCGACTGGGGTTGGAGGAGTTCGTGCGCGTGACGCTCGGCCGCGTCGGCGATCGCGTGGTGGCCAATCCGCTTGGACGCGGAGCCGGCGTGATCACGACCATGGTCCGCGCCGACGGCTTTCTGCGCGTTCCGTCGTTGTCGGAAGGAATCAACGCGGGCGAGGAAGTCGACGTCGAGCTGTTACGACCAGCGAGCGAAATCGCCAACACCATCGTGTTCAGCGGCAGCCACGACCTGAGCATCGGCATTCTGGAAGATTGCCTGAAACAGCGCGCGCCGCACCTGAAGATCTCGGCCAGCAACGTCGGCAGCCTGAGCGGGTTGCTGGCGCTGAAGCGCGGGGAGGCGCACGTGATCGGCACGCACTTGCTCGATCCGAAGACCGGCACCTACAACCTACCCGACATCGCCCGGATCCTCGGCAAGCGCGCCGACGTGGAGGTGCTGAACCTGGTCGTTCGAGAGCAGGGCCTAATCGTCGCCAAGGGGAATCCAAAGCGCATTCGGACCCTGCGCGATCTGGTGCGCCCCGACGTGCGCTTCGTCAATCGCCAGCCCGGAGCCGGCACGCGCGTGCTCCTCGACTACCGACTCCACCAGATGCGCATCGATCCGTCGCGGATCCAGGGCTACGAACGCGAGGAGTTCACCCACATGGCGGTCGCGGTTGCGGTGGCCAGCGGTCTCGTCGACTGCGGCTTGGGGATTCGCTCCGCGGCCGTGGCGCTCGATCTCGACTTCGTACCGATCGAGCGCGAGGAGTACGATCTCGTTTTGCGGCGCGACTTCGCGCAGAGCGACGCCGGGCGACTGCTCGTCGCCGTCATACGCTCGCTGGAATTCCACGCTGCCGTACGCCGGCTCGGCGGCTACGACGTGAGCGTGACCGGCACCGTGAAGCCGCTACAGCCCTCCTCCAAGCGGTCGCGGGTTGCCCCACGACTGCGCGCCAAGTGCCCCGGTAATCGATGAGCCGATCCGGTGTCCAACCGCTTTGCTTTCCGCCAGGCCTGCCACGCACGCGAAACAATCCGGCAGTCGGAGTCAGTTTCCGCCGTAGGTGTCGTCGGCTTGCGTGACGAGGTGCTCGACGAGTCGTTGCTCCGCTGCCCGCAGCGCCAGGGCGCGCATGAACTCCCGCACTTGCAGCGCCAGGGGGCCGGCGGCTAGGTGTCCCGCGACATGCGCGAGCGGCACTTCGTCGATCGCCGCTTCCATGTAGCGCATCGCGCTCTCAGAAAAGGCCGGAAACCCCGCCTCATCGAGGAACTTCAGCGCTTCCCCGTAGCGGTCCGCAAAATACTGTTTTGCCTCTTCTTTTTCCTGCGGCGTGCACTGGACATTCAGTTTCTGAATCGCGCGCTCGAAGAGCCGGTCGAAGGCGGAGAGCAAGGCCGCTTTGCCGCTGTGTTCCATCGCACAGAGAGACTAACCATGCAGACCGATTTCGCAAGACCGCCTGGCACATGCGCATTGACGACTGGACACGGCGCGACTAGCATGCCGCCGTGATGGACGACCGGGGGATGGCGGCGAGGCGAGGGGCTGGATGGAGCCGGGTTGGGTCTCTGGGACTCGTGGTGTCGCTTTTCCTGACTGCAACGTCCGTTCGGGGGCAGTCAGTGTACCGCTGGATAGACGAGCGAGGCGTCGTCCATTTTTCCGATCAGCCGCCGCCCCGCGGAACGAAATTCGAGCTGCGCGACATGCCGGTGCCACCCACCACCGCCGCCGTCGTCGAGGGCCAGGCGCCCGCCGGCGCTGCGGGAGCCGAGGCCGATGTGACGCCGAAGGCGCGGGCGAAAACAGCGCGCGTCAAGATTACCGAAAACGAGACGCAACCCGTAGGCAACGGCGTGCAGGAGTTCAATGGCACTGTGCAGAACATCGGCGGCAGCGTCGCGGAGGACGTCATCGTCGTCATCACGGTGACCGAGCCGGTGCAAGGGGCGCAATGCTTGCGCGAAGAGGTCGAGGTTGACCCACCCACGTTGCCTCCCGATGCGAGCGGAACCTTCTCGGTGCGTTTGCAGAACCCCTGCTTTCTCGGGCCGACGACAGTGGACGTTCGACCGGACTGGCGCTGAGGCGGTGGTCTGGCGCAGGCCGCCTCCGGCTTCTCCGTTCGCGCGCTGTCGCTCGTGCCCGGTGGTGCGGCCTTGGCGGTCGAGCGATGTTCCTTTACCGCGCGCCGGCGCATCCGCTATAGGAGCGGCAGGCTCACGGGAAAAAGCAGTGGTTCTGAGGAAGCGCATGCCGCAAGGGACAGTGAAGTGGTTCAGCCCGCAGAAGGGATACGGGTTCATCAGCGGCGACGACGGGCAGGATGTGTTCGTCCATTACACCGCGATTGCCGGCGAAGGCTTTCGCACTCTCGAACAGGGACAGCGGGTCGAGTTCGAAGTTGCCGAGGGCCGCAAGGGGCTGCAGGCGAACAACGTGAGGAAGGTGTAGCGGGCTAGTGCGCTTCGCGCACGGCGCGGCCGCACCCGCCGCAGTAATTGGCGCGCGCTGGCAGGCGGCCCCCGCAGGCCGGGCAGAAGGCGAATCGGGGGTTTCCGCTCGCGCGCGACTTGCCTGTCGTCTCCCGCGCGCGCGCCGCCTCCAAGGCCGCGATGGCGGCCAGCGCCTGCTGCCGATAGCGCTGCTCCAAGGCGGCAAAGTCGGCCGGCGACAGCTTCCCCATGCGGAGATCGAACTCCGCTTCCTTGATCGCCGCGTAGGCGTCCAGTTTCTGGCGCTCCAAAGGATTTGTCGCATCTCCTTCACTGTCGCCCTCCGCGTGGGCCAGCCGGAAAAACGGCCAGGCCACGAAGGCGACGCCGGCGACGACGAGCAGCAACGATACGACGGTGGTCATCGGGTTGGAACTGGCGAAAAGGTCACAGGTCGAAGCGCTTCAACTCGCGTTCGAGAATCTTTTCGTAGGCCGCAGTGGCCTCCGTGTCGGCCGGCTTCAAAGTGGGGAGCGGCGCCGCGGCGCGGCGGGCCTGGAGGCGGCGCCAGCGCAGCAGCGTGACGACGACCACGGCGGCCCCCACTGCCACCGTGACGAACGGCATCATCCATGCCGCCAGGTTGAACCCCGTGGTCGTCGGGGAGGACAAGATCTTCTCACCGTACTTGTTGGCGAAGTAGGCGAGGATCGCCTCCTTGTCCACGCCGCGCGCCATCTGCTCGCGGATCTCCTGGCGCAACGGGATGGCGGATGGACATTGGAGGTGATTGCACGCACGCACGATCAGTCCGCAACCGCACTGACAGGTCAGCGACTCTTCGAGTTCCTCGAACGTCGGAGGCTTCCCCGCGCGTGCCGGGACAGCCCAGAAGATCATCAGCGCCAGGAGCAGCGCGCGCATTACGGTTGTGCCGCTTCCTCCGCGCGCGCGGGCGCCACGGCGTACGCGGGGGCTTGGGCCGGAACGCGTGCCGGCCACACGGCCACCACGGTGCCGAGTGCCAGGACGAGACCGCCCCAGTACAGGAAGCCGATGAGAGGATTCAGATAGGCGAGGATCGTCGTCATGCGGGTCTCGGCGTCGTAGCTGCCGAGCACCAGATACAGATCAGCCCCCAACGTGGAACGAATTGCCACCTCGGTCGTCGGCTGCTCCGGCTTTTTGTAGAAGCGCTTCTCCGGCCTCAAGGTGTCGATCTGACGCCCGTCGCGAAATACGCCGATATTGGCCATCAGGTAGGAGATGTGCGGGGTGTCGCGCTCCTCGAGCTTGTTGTACCGCAGGGTGTAGCCGCCCAACTCGAAGCTTTCTCCTTCGTTCAGCGTCACCTGCCGTTCCTGGCGAAAGGCCGCCGTGCCGGTAATGGCGAAAAAGATCATCACGACGCCGACGTGGATGATGTAGCCGCCGTACCGGCGCCGATTCTTGGCGGTGAGCCGCGCCAGCGCGCGCCACGCGCTCTCGCCCATCATCGCCTGACGCGCCCGCATGCCGCGGAAGAACTCCATGACAATGGTGGCCAGCACGAAGAAGCACAAAGAAAAGGAGATGATCGCCCCGACGTGGCGGATGCCGGCGGCGAGCAGCACGGCCGCGGCGACCGCGCCCGTGAGCAGCGGCCACAGGAAGCTGCGCTGGAGGTTGCTCCACGTCGCCCGGCGCCAGGCGATGACCGGTCCCACCCCCATGAGGAAGAGCATGACCAGCCCGAGCGGGGCGTTGACGCGGTTGAAGAACGGCGGGCCCACGGTGATCTTCACGCCGCGCACCGCCTCTGAGATGATCGGGAACATCGTGCCCCAGAAAACCGCGAACGCCATGGCGACGAAAATCAGGTTGTTGAAGAGAAACGCCGACTCGCGCGACAGGAGGCTGCTCGAAGGGCTCGCGGCTTCCGTCGGAAGTCGAGAGCCGGTCCATGCTTA
>JBBITY010000080.1:0-10694 GCA_037440565.1 Desulfurellales bacterium | reverse complement strand
GCTCCCTCGAACGGCTGGGCCGGCGGCTGCACGAGATGGGGGAAGCGGACGCCGAGCTGGCGCTGCTGGCGGGCCGTTGCGAACGCCTGCGGGGGGACCTGGCCGAAGTGATGGCGGGCAACGACGACGCGCACCCCATGCCGATCTCCGAGGAGCTCCGCGTGAAGAAAGCCATCGGCTGAGGGCGGGCGCCTCGGATTCGGAAACTGCTCGGACCCTCACCCGCCTCTCCTTCGCCGTGGCTCAGGGCAGGCTCCTGTCGCGGGTCACGCGCAACGGGGGTCTCTGGTTGCGGCAAGCCATGGCAACCACAACCAAGAGGGCAGCGAGCCAGCCAGGCCAATCGCCCCAGACGGTGTAAAGCGTCGCGCCTTCGAGCAAGCGAACCGTGGCGCGCAGATTCTCGCGCACGAGCAATCCGCTCCGCACCAGCTCGCGGCCAATGGGATCGACAATGGCACTGATGCCGCTGTTCGTGGCGCGCACGAGATACCGCCGGTGCACGACGGCGCGGAGCCTCGCCATCGCCAGGTGCACCCACGGCTCTTGCGAGTCGCCGAACCAGGAGTCATTCGCCAACGTGGCGAGCAGATGCGGCCGCGCCTCCACCACCACCCGCCGCACGAATGCGGCCTGTACGATCTCGTGACAGATCAGTGCGGAGATCCGCCAGCCGCCCAGGCGCAGCGCCGGGCGCTCGGTTGCGGCGGCAAAATCGGAGGAGGAGACTAACCGTTTCTTCAGCCAAGGCACCGCATCGGCCAACGGAACGTACTCGGTGAACGGGATGAGCAAGTTCTTGTCGTACGCGTCTCGAATCACGCCGTCGGCGCCCACGAGCAGCGCCGAGTTGTACTTGAGATTCCTTCCCGTGCTGCCGTCAACCGAAGCCGCGCCGAACAGCAAGGGCACCCTGAGATCCTCTCGGATCGACCCGCCCGACAACGCAGCGGCCGCCGCAAACCGCGGGTGTATACCGTCTCGGGCCAGACAACGAGGTCGAGTTCGCCGGCGCTGACCAGGTCGCGAGTTTGCTCGAGGCACCTGCGGTGGTCGAGCCTTGCCCGTCTGCCCTTCTCGAACGCGCCCAGGTTCCCCTGGACAATGCCGACGCGTAACGCCGGCGCGGCCGCGACTGCCTTGTCGATCTGACGCATCCGAGCCGTCCCGTAGACCCACACCAGGCCGACGCTCGCGACGGCGCAGGCCCAGATCCAGCCGGGAGACGGGCGCAGCCCCCGGGCCCAACTCCAGGGCGCCTGGGTGATTCCCGGATAGAACCGCTCGTACTTGGCCTTGAACTGGGTGATGTAGTCAGTCGGGATGCCGTTCGGGTTGGACGCGCCGAGGAGACCCGCTCGCCCGCTGCACGTATCGTAGTCCCAGCACGCGCCGCCGCCCTCAAAGGAGATCAGCATGTTGTTGGAGGTCGGCGAATCAGGCCGCGGCGATCGCGTCCGGGTCTTCGTACACCAGGTCTCCCTCGTCGAATACCGCCTCCGGATCTCCCGCGTCCTGACCGTCCGCTTCTTGCCCCGGCGGTGCGGTGCGCCCCGGAGCTCGGGCCACGGCCCGCGGCAGCTCACGTGCCGGCACACCGCGGACATCGGGCTCCCCTGCTTGCCCCGACGGCAGCAGCTTGGTGTCACGCTCCCGATTGGCCCGGTCCAGCGGCCAGCGCGCGAAAGACCCCAGACCGACGACGGCGACCAAGGCGACGATGGCCGCCGGCACAAAACGGCGCAGGTCTTTGCCCATCAGCGAGCGTTCATAGCCGACCCGACCGCGGTGAATCAACTGCCTCGTCTCTTCGCTACGACACCCCGAGTGCGTTACCGGCTCCGCGTTGTGACGCGACCCTCCCCGCTGCGCAATGAGGGAAGAAGTTGAAAGAGAAGCCCCTCGATCCCTCACTGCTTCGTCCTTCGTCGGCGCCCTCACCCTCGCCCCTTCGACGTGGCTCAGGTCACGCCCCTGCCGCGGGCAACCGAGGGAGCGGGGTCTTTGGACGGGAAGCCCTCGGGATTCGTGCCTACACTTCGGTCCCGGATCAACGCCGCGATCTCCTCCGGCTGATAGCCCAGCTCGCGGAGAATCTCCTCGGTGTGCTGGCCCAGCAGCGGCGGTGGCTTGCGGACGCTGCCCGGGGTACCGTGGAAGTGGATCGGCACTCCGGTGACCCGGATCGGTCCCAGCTTCGGGTGATCGGCGGTCACGATCATCCGGTTGTGCAGGACCTGCGGGTCCTGCACCGCTTCGGGAATCTCGTTCACGGGCGCCGTCAACACATCCCCGTTGATGAGGCGCTCGACCAACTCCTCGCGCGTGAAGTCCCGGCAGCGGGTTTCGATCAAGCGATCGAGCTCGTCCTGGTTCCGAAGTCGGCTGTCGATATCGCGGAAGCGCGGCTCGTCCACCCACGACACCTCCAGCGCTTCGCACAGGTTGCGGAAGAATTTCTCGGACGGGCACGTGATGACAGCCCGCTTGCCGTCCTTGCACGTGTAAATGCCCGAGGGCGCGAAGTACTGGCTCCGGTTGCCGGTCTTCCGCGTGACCTCGCCGGTGAAGAGGTAGGGGCCGAACCCCGTGCACTGCGCATGCAGGAGCGCGTCGAGCAACGACACGTCGATCCGTTGCCCCTCGCCAGTCTGCGCGCGCACGTGCAGCGCCGTGACGGCCGCGGTACTCACCAGCAGCGAGGTCATCACGTCGACCGCCGGAATGCCCATCCGCACCGGCGGGCTCTCCGGCGGCCCATTCAACACCAGCACGCCGGCGTACCCTTGGACCAGAAAGTCGATCCCGGGTCGGCCGGCGTACGGCCCTTCGGCGCCGAACGCCGTCACGCCGATCCAGATGATGTCGTCGCGGTGCTTTCGCGCGGATTCGTAATCGATCCCGAGGCGCGACAGCGCCGGCTCGCGGACGTTCGTGATCAAGATGTCCGTGGTCGCGAGCAAGCGGGCGAATACGCCCCGCGCGGCCTCGCGGCGCAGGTCAAGCACGATGTCCCGCTTGTTCCGGTTGAGGCTGACGAACGGTGACCGCTCCCCCTCGCGCTCGGGTCCCAGGTGGCGGCTCTCGTCACCGTAATGCGACTCGACCTTGATGACGTCGGCGCCGAGATCGCCGAGCAACGTGGCGCCGTACGGGCCGGCGAGCATCGTGGCCAGGTCGAGCACGCGAATGCCGGCGAGAGGGCCGGGCTGCGATCCCGATTCCCCAATCATAAGATCACTCCCTGCTCCTTGAACCGGCCCACGTCCTCCCAGGAATAGCCCAGCGTCTCGACCAAAATCTCCTCGGTATGTTGCCCGAGCTCAGGTCCGAGGCTCCGCACGGAGCCCGGCGTCTTGCTGAGGCCGATGGGCAACCCGCGCACCTTCACTTGTCGCTGCACCTCTTCACAGTACGTTTCCGCGAAGTAATCGTTCTCCCAGGCCTGGGGGTCCTCGGCGAGGTCGGCAAGGGTATTGATGGGGCTTGCGACGATCCCCAGCGCCTTCCAGCGCTCCATCCACTCGGCAGCCGTGTGGCGCTTCACGGCCCGGTCCAGCCGCGCGACCAGGGCCTTCGCATTGCGGCGGCGTTTCTCGGCGCTCTCGAAGCGCGCCTCGCTCGCCAGCCCGCTGTCGTCGAGGCTTTGGCACAGGCGGGACCAGCTCTCGTCGGTGTTGGGCAGACAGAGAAACACCCACTTATCCTTCGCCCGGTACGTGTTCCAGAGCGGGTTCTCCGCCGTCTTGCGCGATTGCTGCTTGGCGTACCGCTCGCTCCCCGTCGCGAGATAGGCTTGCAGGGTCGGTGCCGCCAGGAACAACTGCGCCCCATACAACGACGCATCGAGCATCTGACCTTTGCCCGTCCGGTTCCGATGATAGAGGGCCAGCATGATGCCGAGCGCGGCCATCAGCCCGCCGTACGCGTCGCCGGACCCCATGCCGAGGTAGATCGGCGGCTGACCCGGCTCACCGAGTCGTGCCATGATCCCAGTGAGCGCCTGGACCGTCATGTCGAACGACGGCTTATTCACCTGTCCGAAGCGCCCGTAGCCGGTGTTGGTCGCGTATACCAGAGGCGGGTTGATGCGGCTGAGCTTCTCGTACCCGAGATCCCAGCCCTCCAGCAGCTCGATGCCCATGTTGGAGAGGAACACGTCCGACTTCTCGACCAAACGGTACATGATCTCGCGCCCGGCCGGCTTCTTCAGATCGAGCGCCATGCTTTTCTTGTTGCGGTTGATGACGAGGAAGTACTGGTTCCAATCGCCGACCGGCAGCGCCTTGATGCTGCGCACCCCACGACCCTGATCGCCGCCCTGCGGGCGCTCGACCTTGATCACCTCGGCGCCGAAGTCGGCGAGATGCTGGGCGGCCACGGGGCCCTGAAACCATACGGTCAGGTCGATGACTCGGATGCCTTCGAGCGCGTGCGCCATGAATTTCACCGCGAATTGTCGCTTTTTGTTTGAGAATCGATCCACCCACGGCCGCCCAACGCGCACACCGAACGAAGCCAGATGTTCGCGTGCGGGTGCGCCGGTCTTGAGCGCGGACCGGCCCATCCCGACTCCTTCCGCGGCGTAGGATGTCGGCCGGCCAACGGGTGCACGGTCATCTCACCGCTCATCCCGAGTAGCGCCTGGAGGGCGCGTATCGAGGGATCGGTGCAGGGCGCAGCCCGCCTGCAAGGGCGATTCGAACAATGGTCGGTCGGCCTCTTTCCGCGAACCCTCGCGTCTCGGCTCGGCGAGGAGATCAGAGGCAGGGCAGTGCCCCGGGTGTTCATGCGATGATACCATCTGCCGCTAGCGCGCTGATCCGATCCTCGGGATAGTCCAGCAGGTCGTGCAAAATTTCGGCGGAGTGCTGGCCCAGGCAGGGCGCGGTCCGGTTGAGCCGAGCCGGCGTCTCGCTCATGAAGATCGGGAACCCAAGGCTCTTGACGCGGCCCACCCCTGGACGCTCCAGCTCCAGGACGTATCGGTTCCGGAACGCTTGCGGGTCGTTGGCTGGATAATCGAACTCCTCGATCACGTCGGCTGACAATTGCCGTTCCGTCAGCTCGCGCTTCCAATGCTCCGCGGGCTGCTGCCGGAATGCGTCTTCCAGCACCCGGATCAGTTCGAGCCGGTTTTCGCCGCAACGCTTTTCATGGCTGTTGAAGCGGGGATCGTCGACGTCCAGGCCGACGATCGCGGCGAGGCCCGGCCACCAGCGGTCGGTGTCGGGCATGGTGAGGCACACCCAGCGGCCATCCTTCGTGAGGTACAACACGCCGCTCATTGGATTGCCGGCATCCAAGCGCGACACCGGATGCAGGAAACGCTCCCCTCCCATGGCGAGGAAGGCCTGCACGTCGAGGCTCGCTCCGTACATGTTGCCGGCGAACAGCGAGACGTCGACCTCCTGCCCCTCGCCCGTCGCCTGGCGGTGGTGCAGGGCCAGGCTGACTCCAAAGGCGAGCATCACGGCGGTATACATCTGCCCCGCCCCGGCGTACACGGGAGGCTGGCCGGGCTGTGGCAGGATCGGCATCATCCCCGTGCGGGCGGCCGCCAGTTCGTCGAGCGCGGGCAGATCCCGGTCCGGCCCTTTGGGTCCGAAGCCCGACGCCCGCGCGTAGATGATGTCCGGCTTCAACGCGCAGAGATCCGCGTAGTCCAGACCCTGTTGCGTGACGTGGGCACGCGGCCAGTCGGTGACGAAGACCGCCGCCTTGCGCACCAGTTCGCGCAGAATCTCGCGCCCGGCGCCGTCGTCGAGGTTGAGGGCGAGGCTCAGCTTGTTGCGCTGCGCCAGCTCCGCTTCGTAATCCCATGCCGCGGGCCCCTCGTGTCCGCGCTGCTCGGACTGCCGGCGCGCAGCGGCCAGATTTTCGATCCTGATGACCTGGGCGCCGAAATCGCCGAGGAGCGCCGTACCGATCGACGACCAGAAGGCGGTCGTCAGATCAAGGACGACCACATCATCCAGCGCCTTGCTCATGTCAGCCCGGAATCGAGAACACCACAGTCGCCGTGGTCCGGCGGGCCACCCAAGGCACGTGAACGAGCAGCACCCGCGCTTGACGAACTCTCTCCCGCACGACCGGCCGGAGAGGGTGAGGCTGCCCAGTGGGATCGAAGCCCGGTCATCGCGACCACTCGCGGATCACGTCGAGGGTCTTGTCGGCAAATTCCTTTTCGTCTGGCAGCGGCTTGCCGAGCCACTGGCGATAGAACGTGTCGAGATCCGGCAGGAACTCGAAGTCCGGCGGACATCCCCGCGGCACGGCTTCGACTTCGAGCTGCGTCCCACACCCCGGGCAGTAGTACTCGCGGATTTGCGTCCACGCCGGGTCGGGCTGCTCCCTGCCCCGGTACACCTCGGCGAGTTTTTCTTCCGAGTCCCGCACGTAGATCAACGCGTACAGCTTCCAGTTCACCCGGTAATCGCCGAACTCGTGGCCGCAGCGGCACTTGACGATGCGGTCCTTCTGTTTCTGAACGATGAACAGCGCCGGCGTCAGCGGCAAAAGGATACGCTCCGGCCACGAAACCCGGCGCTGCAGGATATCGATCCATTTTTCGAAGCGCCCCGTGTCCTTCGCGTCTTTCATGATTTCCTGGACGCGCGGCCACGGCAGCTTGCCATCCACCAACTGCTCGATCTCGCGAACATCGTATTCGGGCATCGTCAGACTCCAAAAGAACTTACAACGGATCGAGCGGATTGCGGACGCGGCGCCCGTCGGTTCTTCCCGACCTCGATCCGAAGAAGAGCCTCCACCGCGGAGGCACGGAGCGCGCAGAGAACACCCCTGCGAGGTGTCCGGCCCAACTTCACGGGATGTCTCGGAATCGCTTCAACCGGTTGCACGCTTTCCCTTGCCTCATCGGGTTAGAAGGCGAAATCTTCCGGCAGGTTCCAGAAGGCGCGCAGCTCCTTGCCGTAGTCCGGCGACAGCGCCGTCGCGCTGCGCCACATGTCGAGCACCGCGGCAGCCATGTTCTCCTTCGCCAGGATCTTCTCGCGCTCCTGCTTCCACCATTCGCGGAACGGAACGCCGCGCGCCTTGCGCGCCTGGCGGATTTCCTCGCGCCGGCGCGCAGTCGCCGCCTCGTCGACGGTCCACTCGTTCGTCTGCTCATTGCGATGCGCGACCACGCCGTGCACCTCGGCCGCCACGCGTTCGCGCGTCCAGCCGGCGTCGAGGTCCGCCTTCACCCGGGCCGGATCGCGTTCGATCGGATCGCCGAGGGCCTGCGCGCCGGAAATCGGGTGAATGATGATGTCGTACTCGTGCAACTGGTGCGGGGTGACGAAGGGCGCCACCACGTTGGTCTCCAAGACTTCGGCCCGGATGTTCTTGGCGAGATTCGGCTGTTCCGGGCTGCCGCGCTCGTGCACCAGCGGCTTGCGCTCTTCGATGAGCGCCTTGACATTCGTGCCGCTGGCGTAGCTGGCGCGGTCCGGCCAGGTTGGATAGGCGCCGAACATGCCGTGGTTGGCGGTCACCTTGCTGCGCATTCCGGCGCAGCCGCACTGGTACTCGATCCCGGGCGTGTTCTTGACCATCCAGACGGCAGTGTGGCCCAAGCCGCCGCGGAACTTTCCGTATCCCCCCGAGTCCGGCTCGATGTTGCGGCCGATGTACATGACCGGATAGTAGAGCTCCAACACCTCGGCGTTGCCGAAGTCCGCGTTGGGGGTGTAAATGCACCAGGCGCTGTTCTCCCCGTCGGCCATGCCGCGGGCGGGACTGCCGTTGCTGGCCTGCTCGAGCGTCAGACCGGCGACGAACATGCCGTGCTGATTGGTGCCGGAGAACTCCGCCGTCAGCGTGGTCGCCGCGCCGGCTGCGACCTCCTCGATGAAGCCGCGGGCGAAATACAGCCGGCCGAACGCCTCGTACAGCGAGCTCATCCACATTACCGTGGGCGCCCACGACACCCCGGAAGAGGCGTAGTAGTTGACCGGGAACGGATTGGCCCATGACCCGGCCGGGGGTGTCTCCAGGTTCCAGGTCGCCACCGAGCCCCAGTTGAACATGTCGAAGCCGACGATGTGCGAGTACGCGTTCAGCAGCGCCGACGGAATCGCGCTCGGATGGATGTTTTCCCCGAACGGCACCCAACCGCTGGCGCCTTTCATCGAAATGTGCAGCCTCGCGTCCGCATCGATGCGAACTTCCAGCGGCAAGTTGAACAGACAGTCGATGTGCTGGTGCGGGAGAATTACCCGCTTGCCGGCCATCGCGAGGTCCTTGAAGTTGGACTTGCGGATGCGACCCGGCACGGCCTGGGTCTTCACGCGGGCCGTCGCGTATCGGCGGCTGTCCTCGATGTACTCGCGGCACACGTCCTTGAAGTAATCGAGGCCGTACTTTTCGATGAGCTGGATCACGCGCTCGCGAATCGTGATGCAGCCGGCCAGCCGGCCGCGCGCGTCGCCCATCACCCAGTCGGGGACGCGGGTGCGCGAGCGGATGCGCATCTCGTACCAGGGGTAATAGCGGTCGCCCTCGCCGACGCGCTCCATGGTGACAGGGACGCCATCGGAAAAGCAGTCGGGGTTGAGGAAGCCGATCGAGCCCGGCGTGATGTACCCGCCGTCCATCACATGGCTGACCGCGCTCGCCCAGGCCACCAGCTCGCCTTTGTAGAAGATCGGAATCGCCCCGTCGAAGTCCACGGCGTGGATGCCGCCGTAATGCGGATCGTTGTTCTCGAACACGTCTCCCGGACGAATGCCCGGGTAGTCTTCGTAGCCCATCTCGATCAGTTGCCGGATGAAGATCGAGAGCACGCCGGGGTGTGCGGTGATGCCTTTGGAAGCGCACACCGCCTCGCCCGTGGGCAGGTGCAGCCCCCACAACGCGTCGCCGCCCTCGGCGGCGATCGGCGAGGCGGATACTTTGCAGCCGACCTCCCACGCGGCGTCCATCGTGTTGAGCAGGATGTGCCAGACTGCTTCGTACGTGCCGGGATCCGCTTGCTTGCGGCGCAGCGTCTTCAAGCCGAACAGGCAGCCGGTCTCTCGAAACAGCCGCTCATTCTCGGCCAACTGTTTTCGCAGATTCTGGGCCGGCTTTTTTACCTTCCGCGCCGGCGGACGTCCTATACGGGCCGAAGCCGTGGCGCTCATCGCTTCCTCCCTCCCTGCGTCAGCCAGTAGATCTTGTACTCGTCGATCTTCACGCGCCAGCCGGGCGGTACGAACAAGGTCGTATTCGGCGCCTCGATGACGGCCAGGCCGGCGACCTCGTTACCGGGGCGGAGCTCGTCCATCTCGTAGAGCCGCGCATCCTGCCACCGCCCCTTTTGAAACACCGGGCGAATCCCTTTCGAGGCCTTCTTCGGCGGCGTTTTCCCTTCCAAATCGTACTTGACGATTTTCGGTTTGAGGGTGTCGACCTGCGCCACGACGGCGACCTCGGTGGTCAGGTACGTAGGAATCGGCGGCTTTCCTGCCAGCGTGAACATCTTGGCGAAGATTTCCTCGAAGCGCGCAATCAGTTTATCCACGGTCGCCGGCGAGTCGAGCCGGGGCACCGGGGATTCGACCTCGACGTCTTCGAGCTGCCCGTAGTACCGGATGTACGCGATCTGGCGCAGCGTGATCTGCTTGCGCTCGAAGCCCTCGCTGAGCAGCTCCTTGAGCAGTTCTTCTTCCAGCTCGCGCCACGCTCCACCAATGATGCGGGCGGCGTGCATCTTCGCCTCGGCGTTGGCGCCGGGCGGTACGACGGCCGACACGCTCTTGTGCCGGCGGTGGGCGTAATCCATGCACGCCCCGCCCCAGGCCGAAAACGCCGCCGCGTGCGGCGCGGTGGCCACCCCCTTCCAGGGATATTCCGCGGCATATCCGCACAGGTGCATCGGTCCGGCGCCGCCGTAGCCGAGCAGGATGTAATCCCGGATGTCGTACCCGAGCATCAGCGAGCGCACGAGGTGCTCCCGCATGACGATGTTGATCAAGTTCACGCACTGCTCCGCGGCCACGTACGGGTCGAGTCCGAGTGGGCCCGCGACCTTCTCCTTGAAGACCTGCAGCGCCTTCTGCTTGTTCACCTTCACGCGGCCGCCCAGGTAGTAGTCGGGGTTGATGATGCCGAGCAACATGTCGCAGTCGCCAATGGTCGGCATCTCGTTTCCCGTTTCTTGGAACACCGGGCCCGGCGTCCCGCCGGCGCTGTCGGGCCCCAGCTTGATGCGGTTTGTCGTCGGATCGATGCGCACGTAGGTGCCGGTGCCGGCGCCGATCGAGCGGATGTCGAGCATGGGCACGTTGACGTACATCTGCATGAAGGGAGGCTCGCGCTCCATCGGCAGGATGCCGGCGGTGATGGCGCCCGCATCGAAGCTCGTGCCGCCCATGTCGGAGCAGACGATGTTCTCGATGCCCAGTGCCTGGCCCAGGTAATGCGCGCCCATCAGGCCGCCGACCGGACCGGACATCATGGTTTCGAAGAGGCGCGGGTAGCGGATGTTCGTCACGCCACCGTAGCAGAGCACCGTCTTGAGCGAGCGGTTGTACCCGTAGCCGGCGAGCTTCGATTCGACCGTGAGAAACTGGCGGCGCGCCGGCTGGGTGGCGTAGGCCTGCACGACGGTGGCGTTGGCGCGCGAAATCTCGCGCTGCACCGGCGCGACCTGGCTGGACACGGCGAGGTAGACGTTGCGCCCGGCCTCTTTGATCATCTCCTCG
>JBBITY010000079.1:7284-10745 GCA_037440565.1 Desulfurellales bacterium | reverse complement strand
GAATATCAGGCGATGAAGCGGCGCATCACGCTCGATGTGCGCCGCCCCGAGGGCGCCGAGGTGCTCGGGCGCCTCATCGGCGCCAGCGATGTCTTCATGACCAACTTTCGCCGCGATGCGTTGGCCCGCTGGGGCATCGATCTGGATGAGCTGCGCGCCCGCCATCCCGCGCTGACCATCCTCCACCAGACGGGCTTTGGCGCGGGGCCCTATGAGACGTACAAGCTGTACGGCATCATGGCGCAGCACGTCTGTGGCGTGTCCACGCTTTCGGGTGCGCCCGGTGCGCCGCCCTGCTGCCTCAACTCGGCGTACTCCGACTACCATACCCCGCTCTTCCAGGCGCTGGCGGTACTGGGCGCGCTCGCCCGCCGGCGGCGCACCGGGCGCGGCACGTTCATCGAGGGATCGATCTTCCGCTCCGGTGTTTGCACGATGGCGACCGCGCTGCTCGAGTGCCAAGTCGCCGGCCGGCCCCCCGAGCGGCGCGGCAATCACGACCTCGTGGCCGTGCCCCACAACGTCTATCCGTGCCACGGCGAGGACGAGTGGTGCGCGATCGCCGTGTTCGACGACGCGCAGTGGCAGGCGCTCTGCCGCACGCTGGGCCACGCGGAATGGGCGGCGGACCCGCGCTTCGCCACCCGTGCGGCCCGCCGCGCGAACGAGGACGAGCTGGACGCGCTCATCGCCGCGGCCACCTCCGGGTGGGACAAGCATGCGTTGACAGACGCCTTGCAAGGCGCCGGCGTGCCCGCCGGCTTCGTCGCCAAGGGCCGAGATCTCTCGGCGGATCCGCAGCTCCGGAGCCGCAAGCTCTACGCACCGACGACCTACTACGTGCCCGATCCCAAGAAGCCCGGTATCGAATGGCAGCGCGGGCCGGACGTGCTGGCGGCGCGGCTCCCGCTGCTCCTCTCCGAAACACCCTGCGGCACGGGGCCGTACCGCCGCATCGGCGAGGACAACGACTACGTGTATCGCGAGCTGCTCGGCATGGCGCCGGACGAGATCCACCGCCTGACCGAGCGCGGCGTGTTCCTGTGAGGCTGAATCGATGGGGCCGCTTCTTACCAGACGACATTTTCTCCAGTGCGCAGGCACGGCGGCCATCGCCCTGTCGCTGAAACGGCTCGCCTGGTCGCCGGCTGCGGCCGCGGTGGAGGGCGTCGATCCCGCATTCTGGACGGCCTACCGGCGCTGGGAGGATGTGTACCGCCAACAGTGGCGGTGGGATCGAGTGGTGAAGGGAACACACCTGCGCGCCAATTGCGCCTCCGCTTGCAGTTGGGATGTCTACGTGAAAGACGGCGTGGTCTGGCGCGAGGAGCAGGCCGATGTCTACGCCCAGACGAATGCGGCCTTGCCGGACTTCGGCCCGCGCGGCTGCCAGAAGGGAGCCTGTTACAGCGACTTGAGTTACAGCCCGGCGCGCCTGAAATTCCCGCTGAAGCGCGTTGGGCCGCGGGGCTCAGGGCGATGGCAGCGCATCTCGTGGGACGACGCGCTCACGGAGATCGCCGACAAGGTGATCGACGTCTGCCTGGCGGACGGGCCGGCAGCCATTGCCTTCGACTTCGGCACCAACATCGATTTCGGTCCGAATTCGGCCGCCGAGCTCCACCTGTTCTCCCTGCTCGGCGTGCCGACGCTCGACACGCTGTCCGGCGTCGGCGACATGCCGGTCGGCGCCGTGCAGACCTGGGGCCTGGTGAACGTCGAAGGCACCGCCGACGACTGGTTCCACTCGGATTACATCGTCGTCTGGTCGATGAACCCGAACTACGCCCGCATTCCCGAGGCGCACTTCCTGTGGGAGGCGCGCTACCGCGGCGCGCACGTGGTGACCATCGCCCCGGATTACAACGCCACCGCCATCCACGCCGATCGCTGGGTCAACCCGCGTGCCGGCACCGACGCCGCGCTGGCGCTGGGAATGGCGCAGGTGATCGTCGCCGAACGCCTGTACAACGCCGACTACGTCAAAGAGCAGACCGATCTCGCCCTGCTGGTCCGCAACGACACGCGCCGTTTCTTGCGCCAGAGCGACGTGCAGGCGGGTGGAAAAGACGACATCTTTTGTTTCTGGGACGAGGAGGCGCACGCCATCGTCGAAGCGCCCGGATCGCAGGGCCATTCCGTGCAGTCGCTGCGCTTGGTCACCGGCGAGGTGTGGGGCAGGGCGATTCGCCCGGCGATCGAGGGGACGTTCTCGGTGCGGCTGAAGGACGGGCAGTCGGTGGCGGTGCGTCCGGTCTTCGAGCTGCTGAAGGCGCGGCTTGCTGAGTACACACCCGAGCGCGTTGCAACCATCACCGGCGTGGGTCCCGAGACCCTCCGCCAGATCGCCCGCGAGTTCGCCCGCGCGCGCGCCGCGCTCATCCTCGCCTCCTTCGGTTCGTGCAAGCATTACCACAGCGACCTCATGCAGCGGGCGATGATTCTGCTCCTGGCGCTCACCGGCAACCAGGGCAAGCGCGGCGGGGGGCTCCGGCTCAGCGCCATGTGGGGGATGTTCGGTTTCGAATCGCTGGCCAGCGGCTTCGAGACCGGGATCGTCCAGCGTTTGGCGCTCAAGGTCTACCGGCCGAGCGTGCGCATGATCGAGGACTACATGCGCCGCGTGTCGCGCGAAGAGCGGCCGTTCCAGTGCTATGCCTTGTGGCTCTGGTACCACGCCGGCATGGCCGAGGTGTTCGGCAAGGATGGCTGGGGCGACGCCGCGCTGCCGAAGCGCGCTGGCGCCTATGTGGAAGACGCGATCAAGAAGTCGTGGCAGCCCCTCTACCTGCCGGCGACGAAAACCCCGAAAATCTTCTTTGCCACGGCGGCCAATCCGCTGCGCCGTTGGGCCGCGCCGCAGGTGGCGGAACGGACCCTATGGCCGAAGCTCGATCTGATCGTGACGACCAACTTCCGCATGTCGACGACGGCGCTCAAGTCGGACATCGTCCTGCCGGCGGCGTCCTACTACGAGAAACGCGGTATCAAGTACGGCCAGAGCTATCTCCCGTACATCGTCTTCGGCGACAAAGCCGTCGAACCGCTCGGCGAGGCCAAGAGCGAATGGGAGATTTACGGGCGGCTGGCGGAACGGATTCAAGAGCGCGCGCGGGAGCGCGGCGTCGGATCGTACCGGGGTGTGTTTGGCGAAGAGCGCAACCTGGCCACGCTGTACGACGAGTGGTCGTTCAACGGGCGCTTCAGTTGGACGGATGATGGGAAGGCCCTCGACTACGTGGTGAGTCAATCGCTGCAGACCAAGGGACTCACCTGGGCCGAGAGCGTTCGGCAGGGGGCCGTGCGGATTCGCGACATCGGCATGTACGGACCGGGGACGGCCGTGTGCAGCGACTTCGACCCCAATGCGACAGTCTATCCCTCCCAGTGGTTCGTCGAGCACAAGGAACCGTGGCCCACCCTCACGGGCCGGCAGCAGTTCTACCTGGATCACCCGTGGT
>JBBITY010000079.1:0-7274 GCA_037440565.1 Desulfurellales bacterium | reverse complement strand
CCTCGAGGCCGACGAAGCGCTGCCCTGCCACAAGGAACCCCCCGCCGCCGGCGGCCGGCTTCCCCTGCGCCTGACCGGGGGACACACGCGCTGGTCGATCCACGCCATCTGGCGCGATCACCGCTCGATGCTGCGCCTGCAGCGCGGCGAGCCGGTGGTGTACATGAACAACGTCGATGCCGCAGCGCGGGGCGTGCGCGACAACGATCGCGTGCGCGTGTTCAACGACCTGGGTGAGTTCGAGGCGCTGGTGAAGCTCAGCCCGACTGTGCAGCCGGGCCAAGTCATCAGCTACCATGCGTGGGAACCGTACCAGTTCCGGAATTGGAAGGGGCACCAGGAAGTCGTCGCCTCCCCCTTCAAGCCCCTGCACCTCGTGGGCGACTATGGCCACCTCCAGCATCGCATGTACTACGCGTCGCCGTGCTACGCGCCCCGCAACACCGCCGTGGAGGTGGAGCTGGTGGGCAGCGCCGCGCGGCCCGGCGCAGGTGTTTGAATGAATTCGACGACCGAGACATCTGGACGGCGCGCGGCACTGAGCGACATTCGCATTGTGGAATGCGGAGCGGGCGTCGCCGCGGCGTTTTGCGCGCGGGTTCTCGCCGATCTCGGCGCCGAGGTGATCAAGCTCGAGCCGCCTGGTGGCGATCCGTTGCGGACCTACGGGCCGTTCCCCGGCGACGTCCCGCACCCGGAGCGCAGCGCGCTGTTCGCGTATCTCAACGCCGGCAAGCGCAGTGTCCTGTTCGAGGGAACCGAGCAGGAGAAGCGCGCGCTGCTCGACCGCCTGGCGGCGTCGGCCGACCTCCTGGTCGCCGGGATGCCGGTCGGGGAGCGCGGGCGCTGGGGTCTCGATTTGGCCGGCCTGGGCGCGGCTCACCCGGACCTGGTGACGCTGTCGCTCAGCGAGCTGGGTGAAACGGGATCGCTCGCCGGCCAGCGCGCCTACGAGATTCAAGTCAGCGCACTGGCCGGCGCCAGCATCATCCTCGGTGAGCCGGACCGACCGCCGTTGCACTTCCCCTTTCACGTGGCGGCATTGCAGGCGGGGCTGCACGGCGCCGCGGCGGCACTGACGGCGCTCCTGGCGCGGCGCCGGTGCGGGCGCGGCCAACACGTCGATGTCGCTGAAGCGGACGTGCTCGCCTCGTATTGCGGCGGCATGGCGCTGTACATTCTCGGCAGCCGAGGCAAGTGGCGCCGGCGCGGCTTCGAGCGCCATGGGAGCATCTACCCGTCCGGATTTTATCCCTGTCAGGACGGATTCATCTTTATCGCCACGCAGTCGCGGGCGCAGTGGCAGGGTTTCCTCCAGCTCATGGGCGATCCGGAATGGGCGCAGGCAGATCCGGCCTTGCGCGACGGCAAGGCCATCGGCTGGCGACGCGCCGATGAGGTCGATCTCCACTTCATCCCGTGGCTGACGCAATACACGCGGCGCGAGCTCACGGCCATGGCGCGCAACGCGAACCTGGTGCTCGGGCCCATCAACACGGTCGACGAGCTACTGGACGAGCTGCATCTGACGGCGCGCGGGTTCTGGGCCGAAATCGAGCTGGACGGCGGAATTTCCATACGGGTGCCCGGCATGGGTTACAAGATGTCGGCCACGCCATGGCGAATCGGGCGGCCCCCCAAGCTCGGGGAGCACACCGCCCGGGTGCACGAGCTGCCGGCGCGACCGGCGGTCCCGACCACGCCGGCGAATCCCCCCTTGCGACGGCCGCTGCAGGGCTATCGCGCCGTCGAGTTCGGCTGGAACTGGGCCGGCCCATTGGTGGGCCAGATCCTGGCCGATCTGGGCATGGAAGTGATCAAGGTCGAGACGAGCGGGCGGCTCGATTACATGCGCCACTGGGGGCACGCGCGGCGGTTCTTCCACAACGCCAACCGCGGCAAGCTCAGCGTGTCCGTCAACATCAAGAAGCCGGGCGGTGTGGAGTTGATCCACCGCCTGGTCAGCCGGGCCGATATCGTCTTCGACAACTTCGCGGCGGGAGTGATGGCGCGCAATCGCCTTGACTACGCACGCCTGCGCCAGGTGAAGCCGGACATCATCGTGCTCTCCATGGCCATGGCTGGGCAGGATGGGCCCCTGCAACACCTGCGTGGCTTCGCCACCATCGCCACCGGGTTCGCCGGTCTGGAGTCGAGCATCGGCTATCCCGATCGCGCGCCGGCCGGCTTGCCGGTGCTCGGACTCGGCGACACCAACGCCGCCATTCAGGGCGTCGTCGCCTGCCTGGCGGCGCTCTGGCACCGCGAGCGCACAGGCGAAGGCCAGTTCATCGATCTCTCACAGATCGAGGCGGCGGTGACGCTCATGGCCGAGCCGCTGTGCGATCTGCAACTGAATCAGCGCGTCCGGAGCTGCCAGGCGAACGACCATCCGTGGATGGCCCCGCACGGGATCTATCCCGCAGCCGGAAAAGAACGGTGGGTGGCGCTGGCGGTGGGGAGCGACGAGGAGTGGCGCGCCCTGGTGCGCGCGATGGGCGAGCCCGATTGGGCCCGCGACGAGTCGCTGAGCACGAGCGCCGGTCGCCGCAGTCGGCGCGCCGAATTGGACGCCCGCATCGCGGAATGGACGGCTCAGTTCGATCGCGACGAGATCGCCGCCCGGCTGCAGGGCGCCGGGGTGGCCGCGGCGCCGGTGCTCGAGATCGACGAGGTGCACGCCCATCCGCACTTCCAGCACCGGGGATTCTGCCAGGACGTGGAGAGCTTCGAAGGCGGCTCGAGCGCGGTATACAGCACGCCGTGGCACTTGAGCCTTACTCCGCCCGGCGTGGATCGCCCGTCGCCGAAGGTCGGCGAGCACAACGAAGAGGTGTTCTGCCGTCTGTTGGGCATGAGCGCCGCGGAGATTTGCGCCCTCATCGAACAGGGGGTGATGGCGTGATGGGCCAGAACAAGGGATGGGACAGGCAGGTCGAGGCGGGCGAGCAGGCTGGTCCGGTGGTCCGTTGAGACACGACTCGACACGCGGAGGCACCGTGGAGTACGGAAAGATCACTGACGAGGGCGTCGAACGGCTCCGAGCGCGGATCGGCGTCGAGCGCAAGGGAAGCAGCATGCTGCGCCGGCGGGCGCTGCACCTCACCCGCGAAACCATCCGCCGCTTCGCCCTCGGCTTGGGTGATGACAACCCGCTCTACCTCGACCTCGCTTACGCCAGGAGCACCCGCTTCCGCACGATCATCGCACCGCCGAGCATCATCGGGTTCGTCGAGCGCGCCAACGGCGCCACCGATGGCTTGCCCGGCTGCCACACGATCTGGCGCGAGGCCGCCTACGAGTGGTACCGGCCGATGAAGATGGACGACGCGATCGATTCCAGCACGTACCTGCGCGCCGTCGAGGTCGTGCCGAGCGAATTCGCCGGCGGCAAGGCGGTCGTCCAGGACTACGAGACACTGGTCTGGAATCAGAACCAGGAAAGCGTCGGCAACTACAAGACCTCATGGCACCGCTTCGAGCGCGCGGCGTCCAAGCGCGCCAGCAAGTACGGCCAGCGCGAGCTGGCGCACTACACCCCGGAGGACATCGAGAAGATCAAGGCCGACTACAAGAAGGAAGTGCGCCGTGGCGCCGCGGTGCTGTGGTGGGAGGACGTGCGCGAGGGCGCGGAAATCCCGTTCGTCGTCAAAGGCCCGACCACGCAGATCAGCAAGTTCGCCTTCGAGAGCTGGGGCGGCGCCGGCGGGTGGTTCGTCGGCCACCGTTTGGCCTTCGAGCTGTTCGAAAAGCACCCCGGGCTGCCGTTCATCAACGAGCAGGGGATTCCCGAGGCCCCCGTGGCCATTCACTGGTCCAATGAGCGTTCGCAACGCATCCTGGGTTTGCCCGGCGCCTACGAGGCGGGGTACGAGCGCAGCGGCTGGCTGGTGCACATGCTGGCGAACTGGATGGGCGACGACGGGTTCCTCCATCGCCTCACCCAGCGGTACCCGACGTTCAGCCTGTTGGGGGACACCACCTGGTGTCACGGGGCGGTCAAGGAGAAATTCGTGCTGGACGCACCGATCGACGGCAAGCGCCACGCGGTACGTTGCGAGGTGTGGACGGTGAATCAGCGCGGCGACGTGACGACCACCGGTGAGGCGGTCGTCCTGCTGCGCGCGCGCAGCGAGGGGCGGCACTGTTGAACCGGATGATAAAGGGCTTCGACTTTTCGAAGGCCGGCGCACGGGGCGCGGGAGCGAGGCTCCGCGAAGCGCCGGCCCCGGTGTGGGCTTTGTTTTCAGCACAGTGGCAGAGGTGACACATGCTGCATCCTGAGATCGAAAAGCTGTTCAGCCTCGACGGTAGCGTCGCGATCGTCACCGGATCGGCATCCGGCATTGGCTGCGGTATCGCGCGCCGGCTGGCGCAAGCGGGGGCCGATATCGTCGTCGCTGACCGCGATCGCGCCGGTGCCGAGCGGGTCGCCGCAGAGCTGCGCGACCTCGGCCGGCGCACGCTGGCCGTTGAGGTCGACGTGAGCGACGAAGCGGCGGTCACCGCGATGGTGAACCGGACGATGCAGGAGTTCGGCCGCGTGGACATCCTGGTCAACAACGCCGGCGTCTTCCCGTCCGTGCGCATTCTGGACATGACGGTCGAGGTCTGGGACCGTGTGATGGCGGTGAATCTGCGCGGCGTGTTCCTGTGCACGCGCGAGGCCGTGCGGGCGATGCGCACCGGGAAGCGCGGCGGCCGGGTCGTGAACATCTCCTCCATCGAGGCGTTTCACCCCTCGTTCCCCGGCCTCGCGCACTACTGCGCGTCGAAGAGCGGCGTGAATCTCTTCACCCAGGGCGCGGCCACGGAGTTCGCGAAGGACGGGATCACCGTCAACACCGTGTGCCCCGGCGCCACGCTGACCGAGGGGACGGAGAAGGCCTTCAAGGCCGGCGTACAGGCGGCGCTCGAACCGCGTATTCCACTCAGACGCGTCGGGACCCCGGACGACATCAGCTCCGCCGTCCTGTTCCTGGCCAGCCCGGCCGCCGCCTACATCACGGGCACCACGCTCGTGGTGGATGGCGGTTACCTGGTGACGTGAGGGATGTGCACGACCCAATGCGCGTCGGCCGGCCCGAAAGGAGGACACACCATGGCTGAAGAAAAACCCTACATCAAGCAGCAGAAGCTGGACATGCTCGACCCCAACGTCATCGACAAGTGGGGCGATCCGACGAAGCATCCCGAAACGCAGCTCTCTCGCGAGCAG
Organism: Desulfurellales bacterium; assembly: GCA_037440565.1. GTDB lineage: Bacteria > Desulfobacterota > Binatia > HRBIN30 > CADEER01 > JBBITY01. The sequence goes on along the minus strand of JBBITY010000079.1, from coordinate 2,056 downwards.
ATCGACCAGCTCATCCAGGCCGGGCGCGAGATGTTCATTTCCCATCTGACCAAGGACGGGTTTCCGATCGTCACGGTGCATCTCTATTGCCTGCTGGACGGCGAGATGTGGACAACGACCGTGAGAGGGCGGGCGAAGGAGCAGGCGTACCGGCGTGACCCGCGTTGCTCGATCTGCCTGTCGACAACCGGTCTGAAGTTGCCGTTCGGGGGCGGAATCTGCATCAAGGCGCACGCCGAGATGGTGGAGGACCGGGCGATCGTGGACCGCGTGTGCCGGGAGCACGGCAGGCGCTACTACGGCGACGAGAAAGCGCAGAAGCTGCTGCACGAGTTGCTGTTCACGCCCAACCGGCTCGCCATCCGCTTCAAGCCCCTCAAGACCATCAGTTGGGTCAACGTCGGGATGCGGCAGAAATAGCAGCGTGCGGTTGTTCGCCAGTCGAGAAGGTCCCTCAGCCTGGGTGATGGACGGTTCCCGCGACATCTGGGTCGTCGCCGAACTGGAAGGGCAGCGGCCGAAGGAAGTGACCCTGGAGGCGCTCTGCGACGCGCGCGAGCAGGCGGGCCGGGGCACGGTCACGGCGGTGGTCTTGGGAACGCCCGACGAAGGCGCAGCAGTCGAGCTGGCGAAGTTCGGGGCCGGTCGGCTGCTGGTTGCGGAGGGCAGTAGCGAGGAGGCGCGCGAGCCGGAGCGATGCGCGGCCGTGATCGGGCAGGGGCTCGACCGCGAAACGCCGCGCCTCGTCCTGTTCGGCGCAACCCGACTCGGCCGGGACATCGCCTGCCGCGTGGCCGCAAGCCGGCGCCTGGGCCTGGCCAGCGACTGCAACTGGGTGCGGCTGACTGCCGACGGCGGCATCGAAGCGGCGCGCATCGTGTACGGCGGCAAGCTGTACGCGCGCGTGCGGCTGACCTCGACGCCGGCGCTGGCGACCCTTCGGCCCGGCGCGGCCGGTATCGGCAAGCCTGCCCTGAGTAAGGTCGAAGGGCCGGCCGCCCATCAGCTCCACGTAGAGCGGCTGCCTTCCCTGGCGAGCGTGGCGGCACGGGCCGAGCCCGTTTCGTTCGTCGCTGCCGACCCGCGCACGATCGATATCACCGAGGCCGAACGGATCATCGCGGTGGGCCGCGGCATCGGGAAGCGCGAACGCCTCGATCGGTATCAGCAGCTCGCCGACCGGCTCTGTGCGGCCCTGGCGGCGACCCGGCCTCTGGTCGACGCGGGCTGGCTGCCCTTCGAGCGGCAGGTGGGACAGACCGGCCGCGTGGTCTCACCCCGGCTGTACGTCGCGGCGGGCATTTCCGGCGCCAGCCAGCACACGCTCGGAATGAAGTCGTCGGAGTGTGTGGTGGCGATCAACCGCGACAAGCGAGCGGAGATCTTCAAGCTCGCCGACCTGAAGGTGGTGGCTGACCTCGAGACCTTGATGCCCGAGTTGCTGCGGCGGCTCGAAGCGGGAGGCGCTCGGTAACGGAGGCGCGCCGGTGACGATGCAGATTGCCGTCTGCGTGAAGCAGGTCCTCGACACCACGCTGCCGCTGCGCGTGGTGGACGGCGTCGTCCGGCAAGTGGCGCGCCGTCCGATCGCCCAACCGGGGTTGGCAGACTGCGCGGCGCTAGAGGCAGCGCTCGCCCTGCGAGCGCGCGTGGGAGGGGAGATCGCGGCGGTGAGTGTCGGGGAGGCGGAGGCAGTGGAGGCGCTGCGGTTCTGCCTGGCCCGCGGCGTCGATCGGGCCGTGCACGTCCGGCGTGCGGACCGGCTCGATCCTGTCGGAGCGGCGCGGGTCGTGGTCCGCGCGCTCGCCGCGAGTCCCGTCGCAATTGTCATGAGCGGGGCCGCCAGCGGCGACGGCGCTTCGGGGCTCTTCCCGGCGGTTGTGGCCGAAGGGCTCGGCTGGCCGCTCGTCACCGGCGTCGCCGCCCTTGAGGTAGACGATTCGGACCCAAGGGAACCACTCCGTTCGCTGACGGCCGTGCGGCGCTTGGAGCGCAGCGACCGCGAAATCGTCCGCTGCCCCCTGCCCGCGGTGCTGGCGTTTGACGGCAAAGGGGC
>JBBITY010000078.1:0-10771 GCA_037440565.1 Desulfurellales bacterium | reverse complement strand
ACAGCTTGCTCGTAAAAAACGGGTTGAACACCTGCGCCAGCTCGTCTGCGGTCATGCCCTTGCCGTTGTCCTCGATCTCCACGCAGGCAAGCGGCTTCTCACCCGCGGGTTTCCGAAGACAGTTGCAAACTCGCACCTGCCCTCCTGCTGGGCATGCCTGGATGGCATTGCGAATGAGATTCACCAGGACTTGCAGAATCTGATGCGGGTCGGCCCTGATGGTCGGGGCCTCCGCCTCACCCGCGCATCTGTTGGCGGTGCTCGCTTCGCGGAGGATCTGGACGCCGGCCTTCCTCGCCTCTCCTTCCACCAGCGACACGCTCCGATCGACGATATCGTCGAGTTTGATGGGGCGAAAGTGGGGCAGCGAGGGCCTGGCGTAGTGCAAAATGTCCTCGATCGTCTTGTTCACTCGATCGACGAGGGAATGACCTTCGCGGACGATCTCCAGGCGGGGGTCGTCGTCACGATACCCCCGGCTCAACACTGAAATGACGCCCTGGAGGCCAGCCAGCGGATTGCGAATTTCGTGGGCCAGCGTGGCAGCCATCTCGCCGATAGTGGCCAGGCGGTCCGCGCGCGCCAGTTGCTCCTGGTGGTGGCGCTTGAGCTGCTCCTGAGCCTTCTGGAGTTGAGCGAGCATGTCGTTGAAGTGATGTGCCAACCGGCCGAGTTCATCATTGCGGCGCACTTCGGCGCGGGAGCTGAGGTCGCCGCGCTCGGCGCGCCCCATCGCCGCAATCAGCCGCTGCAGAGGCCGATCGATCAAGAGCGTCAGCGCCCACCAGACGCCCGCGACGATGACGCCCAGGGCGATCACCGTAGCCACGACGGCGAGTCGTTTCAGACTGGCCAGGTGTTGTTGAGTTCGCTCCAAGGAGAGGCTGACCTGGAGCAGCCCGAGCACCTCTTGCTCAGCGGGGTGGCACGAGAAGCACGCCGGCCCGTTGAACATCGGCTGTACCAGCGTGTAGCGTGCAGCGGCGGCACGGATGAGCATCGCCGGATCGGCCTCACCGCGGTAGTGGAACAGCTCCGCGGCGCTTGCGCGCCGGCCCCGCTCCTCCGGGCGCGACGAGAAGTGAATGACGCCCTGCAGGTCGAAGATTCTCACGCTCTCGACATCTTCGTGGTTGCTCACGGCTTCGAGGACTTGCTGGACGGCCTCGCGGTCGCGAGCGATCATGCTGGCGGTCACGACCGTTCTCAAGAGCTCCTGCAGCGCGCTCAGGTGGGCCCGAGCGGCCCGCAGCAGTTGACGCTCCTGCATCCTGATGGCGGCCCAGGGCGCCAGTCCAACAGTGAGGCCGAATGTGGCGACCAGGGCGAGGCTGAGCTTGAGCTTGACGCTACTTCCGATGGCAGCAGGTATGCCGTCGGTGAGGCGCATCAAGTGGCGAGAACCTCACTCCTGATCTCGTGGGAGGTGGTGAAACGCGCGCGCCAGCGTCGCGGCGTCGGCGAGCAGAAATTCTTCCGTGAGCAGCGCCACACCGCGGTAGAAATCCGTCTGGGCATTCTCGGCGATGCGCCGCGACAGTGCCGGAACCCAGCGCAGGAGGTGCTCCTCGAGAAACCGCTGCTCGCGCCGCATGATCCGCCGCGCGCCCTCCTGGTCCGCCGCCTGCCACGCCTCCTGCTCGCGCCCGCACAGCAAGGCCATGAAGCTCAGCTCGATGCCCACGTGGTCGGGCAGCTCGCCGGCCTCCGAGGACACGTGGAGGCCACTCTCGCGGTATGCCGCCATGACCGCCAAGGTCGACGGCCCCATCAGGAGGCCGCGCGCGCGCGCCTCGCCGACCACCCGCTCGTCCCGGTACACGGCCTCGTACGGCATGACGTAGCGGCCGAGGGGGACGCGGAAGAGGTCGTGGAACTCTTGCTGCAACGGACCGATATCGCCCCGGTATGCGGCGGCGTAGCGCCGCAGACATGCGGCGCCGGGCCCACCGAACAGCTCGGCTGTGTCGGCGGAAGCGGATAAATCGAGCAGCCCGGAGACCAGCTCTGCCGAGGGGGGATCCAGAAACAGCGTTGCGAGGGCGCCGTACACGCCGGCCCGTCCTTCGGCCAGGTCGGCAGTGGTTCCCGCGTGGCTGCCGGCGGTGCTGGTCATTTGGGCACGAACTTCACTGCGGGGGTGGTGAGCTGCGGATTCGCGAATCCCGGCGGCGCGTTCCTGCCCGTGTCCGCCAGAACGAAATCCTCCACCATGAACAGGGCGCGCCCGACGCAGGTCGTCACGCACGCGGGCTGGAGCCCGTCGTCAACGCGGTGGACGCAGAAGGTGCACTTCTCGACTTTCTGGGTAGCCTCGTTGAACTGCGGTGCGCCGTACGGGCAGGCCCAGATGCAGTACTTGCAGCCGATGCAGGTCTCCTGGTTGATGAGCACCACGCCGTCCGAGGCTCGCTTCGTAATGACGTTGCGCGGGTTGGCTGGATCCTTCTCGTTGGTGAGCGGACAGGCCGCCATGCACGCGGGCTTGTCGCAGTGGTTGCATGCGCTGGTAATGAACAGCAGCGAGGGGTTCGGATACGTGCCGCCCTGCTGGAATACGACCCGCCGGTAGCTCAGGTGCTTCGGGCTGGCCAGACAGCCGGTGAAATCCGGGCTCGCGGCGAGGTCGCCCTCGCACCCATCCTTGAACCCAAGCGGCGAGCCGAGCGGCGCGGTGTTCCACTCCGACTTGCAGGCGATCGTGCAGCTCTCGCAGCCGATGCACTTGCCGAGATCGATCAGCCACCCTCTCTGGCCCATGGTGCTCTCCTTGAGCAGGCCGTTGAAAGAGGCCCGTCTGCGTCGTTCGGCGCTACCCGCTCGCTCCGACGTACCCCTGTCAGTACGCCTCCGCTCGCGGGCTTACGCGCCCGTCTTGCATCCGGGCCTCTGTGAACGGCCTGCCACATCTCGTTTTTCAACGGGCTGTTGTTACGCGCCGACCTTCTCCACTTTGACACGGGTATCGTAGAAGGAGACGCTGCCGCCGATTTTGCTCTGCAGCGGCACGTTGCCGAGCTTGGCATCGCGCCGCATGATCAGCGTCGGCTGAATGCCCGCCCCGCGGCTCGGGTCGAACGGTTGCGTCATCCCGTCAATCTCGACTGCCCGCGAGCCCAGTTCCCAGTGGCCAAAGTGATGCGAGATGGCGACCACTCCCGGTCGCAGGCCCTCGGTGACCCACGCCCTGCCGATGATGCCGGCAGGATTGCTTGCCGAGCTGACCGACACCTTGTCACCGGTCTGGATGCCCAATGCAGCCGCATCCGCGCTGCTCAAGTCGACGAAGTTCTCGGGGTGCAGGGCCATCAGCCACGGATTCGTCGCCGTGCGCGCCTGGCCATGGCGCACCGACTTGTAGGTGATCAGCCGGAACGGGTAGCCGTCATCCGCGATCGGCGTGCCATCCGAATGGCTGGGCGGGTCATACTTGGGAAGCGGATCGAAGAACTGGCCGGTCATCGAGTCCTTGGTCGTCGCTAGCTCCTCGATGTAGAGATGGATTTCGTTCGCGTAGCGGCTCTTCAATTTTTCTCCCTCATACTCGGTGCCGGGATCCGCAAAGACGCCGCCCTTGGCCATGATCTCTTCCACGGTGACGGTGCGCTTCAGCGCATCGGTCGCGTTCTTGGCCAGATTGTCCAATTGCCGTCGCGTGAAGTCCCACGCGCGATCGAGCGATCCGCCGTCCTCGAACGCGTTGGCCCCGACGCCCGGGAGGCCCATCTTCTTCGCCAGCTCGATGAGGATGTCCATGTACATCTTCGTGCCCGGCAGGATCGGCTGGTAATTCATCTCCGCGTCGAACGTGCCCACCACCGGTTGCTGGAAGGAGGTGGCCTTGGTGATCACGCTCGGCGTCATGCCCGGGAAGGCGAACTTCTCGAGGTAGGTCGTGTCGGGGAGGACGTAGTCGGCAAACGCCGCCACCTCGCCGATATTGACCGAGATGGCCACGAACAACTCGCACTTGCTCTCGTCGCGGATGTAATCCTCGAACACCTGCCGCAGCGCGGGTGTCGAATACGGCCAGGCATTCCAGTACGTGATGATGGCCTTGGCGCTGTAAGGGTATTCGTCGGCGGCGCTGGGAATGACTTCCTGGTAGTTGCCGTGGGTCCCGTAGGGAAACCACGGCCGCTTGGCCGGGTAGCCGTCGCGATCGAAGAAACTCTTGCCGTCGGTTTCGTATCGTTTCCCCTTGGAGCGATCGATCCGCACCCCAGCGTGGGACACCTTGTTCGGCACCTTGGTCACGTCGATGATGCCCGTGTTGTTCGCGTAACCACCGCCGCCCGAGGTCGCACCGCCTTTCCAGTCGTAATTGCCGATGAGCGTGTCGAGGGCGATGATGGAGAGCGAGTTGTACGCGCCGTTGGTGTGCTGCACGGCGCCCCGGTAATGCTCCGTGGCGGCGCGTTTGCCGTGCGAGGTGAACTCGCGCGCCAGCCCGCTGATCACGTCCTCGGCGACGCCGCAGATCGCGCCGTACTCGCCGATCGTGCGCTCGCGCACACGTTCGGCGTACAGTGTAAACACGGACTTGCAGCGCTTGCCGTTCACGACCACCTCGCCGGTGTCGAGCACTCCTTCGACGGCCGCGTCGCCGACGACCTCGCGCGCCGCCGTGCCGTCCCACACCACGAAGTTGTCGGCGCTGCCGCCGATCGCGTCGGCGCGCAGATACCTGCGCTCGTCGGGATCGCCGGGTTCCTGAATGACCAGCCACGTGGCGTCGGTCCACGTGGTCTCGCCGTCCGCCTCGGCCGCGGCCTTGTTCGCATTGCGGAGGTAGCGCTCGTCGTATCGTCGGTTGTCGATGATCCAGCGCGCCATGCCCAGGGCCAATGCCGCGTCCGTCCCCGGGATGATCGGCACCCATTGATCGGCCTGGGCGGCGGCGTTGGAGAAGCGCGGATCGACGACCACGTACTTCCCCCCCCGCTTCTTCATCTCCATCAGATTCCGAGCGAGGGGCACGAGGGCGAAGTTGGCCTCCAGCGGGTTGGAACCGAACAGGATGGTGTACTCGCAGCTCAGCAAGTCGGGCTTGAAGTGGTTCTTGCGGCCCGCCTTCTTCGGTTTCTCCCAGGTCACCAGCTCGTACGCGACGTGGTGGTCCACCTCACAGATGCTGGTATGATCGAGCCGGTAGTTCTCGGTGCCGTAGCCGTCGCGCCAGATCCGATCGCTGAAGTCGCCCTCGACGGTGCGGCCGGGGGAAAACAGGACCTGATTGACCGCCGGGCCAGCCTCGGGGGCGTTCGGGTTCGCCGGCACGTCGAACTTGCGGAGCGCCTTGAGCTTGGCGGCAATCTCGTCCAGCGCTTGGTCCCAACTGATCGCTTGCCATTTGCCGGAACCGCGCGGGCCCACCCGCTTGAGCGGCTGTTTCACCCGGTACGGATCGTACAGTGTTTGGATGCCCGACTGGCCCTTGAGGCAGAGCCGGCCGCGCACACGCGTCGCCTGCTCCACCGGAGTGTCGTACGGCAGCCGCTCATCGAAGTGCATGTTGTTGGGGTGATACGGGTTGCCGTCGATTTTCAGCAGCACGCCATCCTTCACCTTGCACATGATGCCGCAGCGGCCGTGCACATCTGGCAGACACTGAACCTGAACTGCACGCCGGCAGTGCCCTCGAGGGCGTCGGGCGGGGTTTGCGAGAGGACCAGCGCAGCGGCCCGGCGCGGCCCTAGGGCCGAGCTCGCCGCGGCAAACGACGCGAGTGCGCTGCTCCACTGGAGGAACCGCCGCCGATCGATCTCGCAGTCCAACCAATTCGGTTTACTCGTCCGAGTCATGGTCCACCCCCGTCCCTGCGGGCTAACGGATGTAAAAGGGGTAGCCGGCGCCGCCCCTGGCGTGACACGCGGCACAGGTGTTGACATCCACGTTGCGGCGCACGTTGGCGGCGGAGCCGCTGTCGAAGTCCACCGAGAGGTGGCACCTCACGCACACCGCATCCGTCTCGCCGCCGACCTGCCCCAGCATCACCGGGTGCGCACCGGGCACGCGGTCGTCGAGCGAGCGCTCCTCGAGAATATCCCCGTGGCACTTGATGCACTCGCCGTCGTACTGCGGCGAGGTAGAGCTGTGGAGTGCCCGGACGTTGGTCACCGCCTCCGGCTCGGGCGGCGGCGGACCACCGGGCCCCTCGCCACCGCCCCCGCCACAGGCACTGAAGGCCAGGGCACCGGCCAGCATCATCGACCACAGAGACAACGTCCGACGTGCCATATCTCTTCTCCTAGAACTGGTACCGTAATGCCACCGTGCCGATATGCGCGCTGTACGTCCCGTCAGGCGTCCGGGCTCCGAGGAACAGTGACGGCGGGCGCGTAGAATCCTTGGGGCCGTCGGAGCTGACCATGAACGGCTCCATCACCTCGGAAGCGAAGTCGTTCGTCTCGAAGCGCTCGAAGGCATACCCAAATCGCACCGTGAGCGGCTTCGCGAGCCGATAGTTGCACAGGACGGAGAGCTGGTGGAGCCTGGTATCCACATTGGGGAAGTCCTCCGCCTCGACTCCGTCCGTGGTACTGCTGGCCCGCAGGCGCCCGACGCCGAGCGAAAGGCTGTAGTTCACATCGACATCAACCTTGTCAGGAACCAGCGCCGCTTGGGCGCCGGCGCCCCACGTATCCACCGTGTCGTGACCGCGACCGCGAAAGTCGGCTTTGCCCAGCGGGCCGAGGCCGACGCGCTGGTTGAAGCGATGGTCCTCACGCGTGTAGTCGCCGTACAGCGTCAGCCGCTCGACCGGCACGCCGGCCAGCGCGAACGAGTACGAGAGGGTGTCGTCGTCGAGCAACCCGTACGACGAACGCGTGAAGTCGTCCGCAGACACGGCAAACGTGCCGGTGAAGCTGACGCGCTCGTGCGGGGTGACGGTTGCCAAGGTGCTCGCCTGGTCGCGGACGCGCTTGGCCTCGTCGAACTTGCGCAGCAGCGGGTTGAAAAGCGCCGGCGAGCCGGACTCGCGCGCGGCCAGGGCGTCGTAGTCCTTCGGATCGCGGCTGGCGCGGGTGTATCCGGCGCGCAGCAACAGGCCCTTCACCGGCGTCAGGTCCAGCGACGGGCCGACGCGGTGCTCGTCGCTGTTGCGCACCTCGCGGTGCTCGCGGTGCCAGCGGGACCAATCGTACGCCACCTTCACCGATCCCAGCGAGAACGGGCGTACGACGACGTCGGCACCGGCCGTCTGGCGGCTGTACGCGTAGGGCAGGCTGCGCCGCAGGACGCCCAGCGTGGCGTCGGCCACCACGTAGTTGTCGAAGGTCAACGACCGGCTGCGGTTGTCGAGGTCATACAGGTGATAGCGCGCGGTCATTGTGACCGCGTCGTGCGGGCGCGTGGTAAGCAGCGCGTCGGCGAGCACCGTCTGAATGGTTCCGTCGAGGCTCCCGCGCGGCAGCGGTGCCGCCGGCACCGCGCTGTTGATCGTCGCCGGCCGGAAGGCATCGTCCTGCAGCATCCAGCCGTAAGCAAACGTTCCGGTGAGCCGCGTTCGCCACGGAAAACCCGCCCCGCCAGCCAGGTGCATCGTGTGCGCTTGGTTGTCCGGAGCAAGCGTGAGTCGGCCCTGACTGGCAGCCCCGAGGGTGTCGGCACTTCGGAACGGGTTGTCCCAGGTCAGCGTGCCGACTTGGTTCTCGAAGAACGAGCTGGACTGGCCGACGCGGACGAACCACTTGCGGCCGTGATACTCGACACTTGACTCAACCTCGTGAGTCAGGAAATCGACCGGACTCGGCAGCTCGACGATGCTGGCCAACAATGGGTTGGGCGCATCGCCGGGCACGGCAAACGAGCCGGTTCCCAGCGGCCGGTGGCCGCGGTCGCGCTCGACCGCGTAGTGGAGCCGCACCTCCCACTCCGGGCGCGGCGTGTAACGAAAGCGAAACCGTCCGGTGTCCTGCCGCGTTGCCAGCCGGGTGCCGTGCGCCGCGTCCAGGAAGCCGGGGAGCCGCGCCGGATCGTTGGCGAGGATCTGGCGCAGTTCTTCCGCGAGACGAAGTTCCCCGTCCTCCGGCTCCGCGAACAACGTGCGCCCCGCTGTCGTGAGCAGGTGCGGAATCTGATCCCACTCCACCTCGAACTCGTAGCGGCCGTACTTGCCCATGCGGAGCTGGTAGCGCTGGTCGCTCTGCACGGCGTCCTCGGCGCGAAACTCGGCGAAGTAGTCGCGCTCCTCGTTTTCGCCTCGCAGGATGACACCGTTCACCACGGCGTTGTCGGGGATATCGCGGTACTCCTCGAATTTTCCCGAGCGGCCATCCACGGCCGACGGCTGTCCGCCGGCATCGATCTCACCGTGCACCGTCGTCCCCTCGACAAAGCCGGTGACCGAGTCGCTCCCACCACGGGCCGGGGCAGCGGCGAGAGCCGCGGCAACGGCTGTGGCGACTGCCCAGGACGCCCGCCGCCCCTTTCGCCTGGCTATGTGATCTCCGCCGTAGCTTCGCATGGTGAACCTCGGTGACATCGGAGGTCAGCGCTGCAGGCGCACGCCTGAGGGGTGGTTGGAGCCGTGCACTTGCGAATGGCAGTTCGCACAGGATCGGTTGAAGACGAACCGGCTGCGCGCGTCGAACGGGTTCGCCGCGTGCGTGCTTTCCATGTGGCACTGCTGGCAGAGTCGCGGCGGCTTCACCGTGAGCAACGCCTCGTTGACGGAGCCGTGCGCCCGGTGGCAGGTGAGGCAGTTCTCGCGCGCCGGAGGGTGCTCCCAAAGAAAGGGGCCGCGCTTCTCCGCATGGCAGCGGTAGCAACCTTCGTTGACCGAGTTGCCCTTGAGAAGCGCTTCGGTGACGCTGCCGTGCGGATTGTGGCAACTGGTACAGGTGAGCTTGCCTTCGCGCAGCGGCATGTGGGACGAACGCTGCATCTGCGCCCGCTGGTTCGGATGACAATTGAGACAAACCTCCGTGGCGGCACGCCGGAATCGCAGCGCATTGCGGGCGTTGGTTTTCGCCAGTTGCCCGCGCTCTGGGCTCTTGGCCATCACGGTGTGGCACGAGGTACAGGCGAGACCGCGCGATTCGTGGGGGCTGCCGCGCCAGTAGGCTTGATCGCCGCGCTCGTGGCATTGAAGACACGCGGCGTTCTGATCGCCCACCGACTCGCCCGCATCTGCGCGGAAACTGATGATCGTGCCTGCAACCGGTTCCCCGGTTTCCATCGCCGCCACGTGCCGGCTGCCGGGCCCGTGACACGACTCGCACCCCAACTGCTCCTGTTCGCTGCGCGGGTGCTTCATGAAGATCTTCCCCATCGCCGTTTCCGCAAACGCGTTCGCCTGGCCCTCATGGCACGTCAGGCATTGCTCGTTACCGACGTACGTTGCGGCGTCGGAGGCGGCGTGACCGCGGCCCTCACTTGCCAGGTGAAGGAATGCCACAGCCCCGGCCGCCGCGAGCCATGACGGCAGACGGCCTGTCATTGGCCGCATCGGTTCACCTCCGCTGTGAGTGCCGAATCTCGCGCCCAGCGCCCGCCGCCCGGCGCCTCCGCCCGCATCTCGTTGCTCCATTCAACATTCATCGGAACCCTCACCCTCTCCCGCGGGTCCATCTTCACGACCGTCGCCTGCGGGCGGTTCCATCACTCGCAGCAGCGTGATCCATGCACGCTTCACGCCAGGCCAACCGTCACCCGCGACGGCGGCGAGACGGGCAGCGGCCGGTCGAAGCAGCGCCTGGCTGCTGTTACCATCGGGAACCAGCGGGCGGAAGTGCGCGGAAAACTTAGGACGGTTGGCGTGCTACGCCTCGGTAACCACTCGTAACGGATCGGTAACGCGATCGAGGTGCTCGGGGACTCAACGACTCAGGGCTCGTGAGGAAATCGACAGTGAGGTCTGCGGTCCGGCGAAGCGGGGGCGGGAGCAGTGCTCCCGCCCCCAAGATTGCCTGGCCGAGTGCATGGGATCGCACTCGAGGGGGTGGAGCGTTGCTCCACCCCGAGGGATTTCTTCACAAGTTCTGGGCGGAGTTCACTCGGAGGTGAGGCCATAGCGCTTCAACTTCTGCCACAGGTTCTTGCGGCTGATGCCCAGACGCTCCGCCAGCTCGCCGCGGGTGCCCTGGAACTCGCGCAGCGCCGACTCGAGATACGACCGCTCGAACTCGTCCATGGCCTCTTGCAAGGGCTGACCGCTAAAGGATTCGGCCGGGACCGTCCGCTTGCGAGCCCGCTCCCTGACTCGCTCCGGCACAGATGCACGCCGATGGGGCCGCCATCACTGAGCACACAGCACGACTCCACGATATGCTCCAGCTCCCGCACGTTGCCCGGGTAGTCGTAATGGGTGAGGAGATCCACGGCCTCCGGAGTAAACCCCCCGCATGCCCGCATCATGCGGCGGCTGCACAGGGCCAGGAAGTGCTCCAAGAGCAGCGGAATGTCGTCGCGGCGCTCGACGAGGCGCGGCAGCTGCAACTGCACCACGGACAACCGGTAGTACAGATCTTGCCGGAACGCACCCTGCTCGACGAGATCCTCCAAGCGGCCTTTGCTGGTCACCAGCAACCGGACGTCCACCGGGATGGGCTTGCCGCCCCCCAGTCTCTCGATCACCCGCTCCTGGATGACCCGCAACAGCTTGACCTGCACGTTCAAAGGGATGTCATCGACCTCATCGAGCAGGAGGGTCCCACCGTGCGCGAGCTCGAAGCGCCCCTTGGCCTCTCCCGTCGCACCGGTGAACGCGCCCTTCTCGTGTCCAAACAGTTCGTTCTCGACCAGCGAGCTCGGCAGCGCTGCACAG
>JBBITY010000077.1:0-10786 GCA_037440565.1 Desulfurellales bacterium | reverse complement strand
ATGCGCTGCTCGGCGTAGTTCCACCACTTGTAGAACCAGAATTTTCGCACCTGCGCGCAGCGCTGCGCGATCGTCGGCTCCGACCCGTCCCAGTTGAGAATCGATGCACCCACCGCGAAGACCTCCGGGTCGTGGAAGTGTTCGAGCAGCGGGGCGACAAAATCCGCCGCGAAGCGCATGTCGTTGTTGAGAATGATGACCACGTCTTCGCGCCGTCGGCGCACGACGTCGTTGAGCGCGAAGAGGAAGTCGTTCCTCGGCGTGACGACCACCTCCACGCCGGGATATCGCTCGCGCGCAAAGGCAATGCTGCCGTCGGTGCTGCAGTTGTCGACGAGCACCACCGCGACGGGGGAGGGGGCGCGGCGCGCGGCTTCGACCGCCGACCCAAGGCAGTCAGCGAGGTGCTCGACGCCGTTGTGGTTCAGCACCAGAAGACACGTGGAGGACACGTCGTTCACCGGCCCCTTGCGATGGCGGCCCACGCGTGCAGCGCCGACCGCCGCAGCGGTCGGAGCAGGCGAAAAAGGGGCCGGTTCCGCAGGATCGCGCGGACGGCCTGCAGGTACGTCCACGCTCCAAGGCCGCATTCGCGGCGGAACCAACGCTCGTACGCGCGCCGTTCAACGGGCGGGATGGTGTCAAACAGAAGGCCCTGAAAGACCACATCGCGGCGCTTGCGCTGGGCCATCTCCGCCAGCATCGGATAGCGGGCGGCCGCCACGTCGAGTACGATCATGGATTCACTGAAACCAGTCTCGCGAAAGGTCGCGCTCGCCGTGATGCTCGCCGGATGCTTGCGGTAGCGGCCGAACACCCGCGGGATAAAGCCGAGTCCGCCGTTGACGAGGACTTCGATATCGAACAGCCAATCGTTAGCGACTGCGAGCCGTTCATCGAATCCATGCGGGGGGATGGCGCTGCGGCGATACATGTGTGCAGAGGGCAGGAACTGCGGAGTCGGCGCGAACACCCAGCTCGTGCCGAACATCAGCTCGACGCCGCCGCTCTTCATCTCATAGCGATCGCTGAAGCGATACAAGATGGTTCCGGTCGCGGAATCGAATACCTCCACGTCGTGCGTGCACATGGCGAGGCGGGCGTTGCGTTCGAGCACTTCCACCTGGGCGGCGATCTTCTCCGGGTACATCAGGTCGTCGCCGGCGAGAAGGGCGATGTACGCTCCGGAGGCTGCCGCCAGACCGCGGTTGACGTTTCGGCTCACACCCGTGTTGTGTCTCGAGAAAAGTGGGCGGATCTTTCCAGGGTGCGCGGCGGCCAGCGCGCGGATGATCGCCGGGGTCTCGTCCGATGAGCCGTCGTCGGCGACGACGATTTCGCAGGCGGGATAGGTCTGCGCGAGGACGCTGCGAACCGCTTCTTCGACAAACGGCGCTTGGTTGTACGTGGGGACGATGACGCTGACGGTGGGGTGGCGGCTCATGCCACGTGCGATCGTGTTGGAGCGGCGCACGCCGCGGCGGCACAGACGTGGGCGACCTGCTCCGGCGTCAGGTGCGGTCCCATGGGCAAGCTCAAAACCTCGGCAGCGACGCGCTCGCTGATCGGCAGGCCGTCGGCCGGTAAGCACAACTCCCGGTATGCGGTCTGACGGTGGATGGGAAGGGGGTAATGAATCAGCGTTCCGACCCCTGCCTCTTCCAAGCGCTGTTGCACTTCGGCGCGCTGGGCGGTGCGGACAACGAACAGGTGCCAAACCGGCTCGGCCCAGTCGGGCACCCATGGCAGCACCCATCCGACGTTGCCCAGCGCGGCCAGATATGACTGCGCGACCCGGACGCGCCGCGCGTTCCACTCGTCCAGATGCCGAAGTTTCACGCGCAGGACTGCGGCCTGGATTTCGTCGAGCCGGCTGTTGCGACCGGCGATGTCGTGCACGTACTTGGTCTGCGAGCCGTAGTTGCGCGCCCGGCGCACGCGTTCCGCGATGGTGGCGTCATCGGTGACCACGGCCCCGCCGTCGCCGAGTGCGCCGAGATTCTTGGCGGGGTAAAAGCTGAACGCTGCAGCCGCGCCGAGATTCCCGACGCGCCGCCCCTTGTACCGCGCCCCATGTGCCTGCGCGGCATCCTCGATGACGCGAATGCGATAGCGCGCCGCCAGCGCACCAATCGGATCCATGTCCGCGGGCTGCCCGTAAAGATGCACGGCGATGATCGCCCGCGTGCGTGGAGTGATCGCCGCTTCGATGCGCGACGGATCGATGTTGTACGTGCGCTCGTCTGGTTCCACCGGCACGGGAGTCGCTCCCGCCTGGGACACGGCGAGCCATGTCGCGATGAACGTGTGCGCGGGTACAATGACTTCGGCGCCAGTCCCGACATTCATGGCGCGCAGGATCAGGTGCAGGGCGTCGAGGCCGTTGCCGACGCCAACGCAGTGGCGGGCGCCGCAGTACGCCGCAAATTCCCGCTCGAACGCCTCGACCTCCGGGCCGAGGATGTAGCGCCCGCTCGCCAGGGCTCTGGAGACGGCGGCGTCGATCTCGCGTTGCAGCTCGACGTACGCTGCTGCGATGTCGAGGAAGGGGACCCTCACGCGCCGCGGACCTCGCGCAAGAAAGCGTCGTAGTCGCGAATATAGTCGGATTCATCGTAGGGCGTAGAGGCGAGGACCAGGCAGACCGATCCGGAGGAGAAGTTGACCAGCTCGCGCCACACCATGGTCGGCAGGTAGAGGCCGTAATACGAGCGGTTGAGGCTGAACGCGCGCTGCGCGAAGCCGTCATCCACGACGACGTCGAAGCT
Source organism: Desulfurellales bacterium (assembly GCA_037440565.1). Classification (GTDB taxonomy): domain Bacteria; phylum Desulfobacterota; class Binatia; order HRBIN30; family CADEER01; genus JBBITY01. The sequence goes on along the minus strand of JBBITY010000077.1, from coordinate 8,018 downwards.
GCCCGACATGGCGACGATGAACTGCTGCAACCGCCGGTGAGCATGGCCGCCGCGCGTCTCGCCGCCCGGCACGTCGTACAGGTAGTAGACGCGCCGCACCGCGAACGGGATGTGGCGCTCGCCCTCGATGAAGGTCAGATTGCCGCGCGGATTGGCAATCTTCGGCAGCTCGATGACGCGACAATTCATCACACCCATGCGAGCCTCCGGCTAACACGCGCGGGCGATCAGCAGGCGCTGGTGGCCGAGGTCACTCCAGTCCGGTAGGGTAGTTCCGTGCCGCTCAATCCACGCCGCGATGGCGTCCGCAGTCGGTTGGTCGTACACCCGCACGCGCGTCACATACATGGCCAGAAACGCGTCGACGCCGATTTCGGCGACGGCGCTCCGCGAACGGAAGAGCGACGCCACTTCCATCGCGGCGGCGTTTGCGCCGGAGAGGAAGGCGCAGCTCTCCGGGCCGCAGGCCGCCGGGTAGATCACCTTGCTCAGCAGCATGTACGTCGCGAACCCCAGGTGGTGCTCCACCCGCCAGCCGACACGCCGCCACTCCGGGAAGCTCGCCTCGTCGACGTAGGTGTTGTGCCAATACTTCTCCAACGCCGGGAGGCCGAAGCGCGCCCGATACGCATCCGTGCGCTGATGGCCCTGCACCGTGGCCTCGGTGAGCAAGAGCCACGCGTTCGCCGCGGCGCATTCCCTGAGCTGGGCCAGCGCCCGCACCTGGTCGCCGGCGGACGGCATGTTGATCAGTAGACGCTGCGCCGTGATGACGTCGAACGGCGGCGCCGCGAGATGGAGATCGAGAACGTCGGCCTGCATGAAGTCGACCGATGGCTCGGGCGCGGTGCCGCCAGGCAGCGCCCACAACGGGCTGAAGGCGGCCGCGATCTGGCCCCGGTAATCCGCGCTGTGCTTCAGCTCGTTCGCCCACCGGACCATCTCGGCCGCGTGGTCGATCCCGAGCGTGTAGCGGGCGCGCCGGCCCAGTACGAGCGTTCCGAAGCCGGTGCCACAACCGGCGTCGAGGAGGCGATCGCAGATCGGGATCAGCGGCAGCAAGACGTGCAGCTCGTGTAACCGAAAATAGTGATCGCGGATGGTGACTTGCGGCGTGCGCCCGATCGCGGCCGCTTCCGCGTCCCAGAAAGCCTTGATGTTGTCGTAGGTTCGTGGCCGATAGGTGCCTTGTCTCGACATGCGCTCCTCGGCGTGCGTCAGGACAGAGCCGTGAGCACGGGGCGGAAACGTTGGCGAAAGTCGAACTGGGCGGTGTAACGGCGCTCGACGCGGCCGACGTACGTCGCGTAATCTCGCCAGATGGCGGCGGCGGCGTCCGGAATGTCGCCGACGCTCCGAACGCAGAGACCGCACCCCTCTCGCTCGATCCACCGCAGGCTGTCGTGATCCAGGGCGATCACCGGCAACGCGTTTTTCATGTACAGGCCGACCTTGCCCGACGCCGTTCCCACGAGGCGGTCGTTGGCCCGCTGGCGCGGGTACAATGCGAGACCGATATGCGCCGACGAGGCGGCGTAGTCGAGCAGGTCGTGCGGCAGGACGACGCGGCTGAACCGCACGTGCTCACTGTCGCCTCGCGCTTCGAACTGGCCGGCCAGTCGTCCCTGGAAGACGACGACCCACTCGCCGTCCCACCTTCCAGCGCCGTCGATCAGGTCGTGCGCGGGCTGCCACCACAGGCTGCCGGCGTGCAAGAGGATGCGCCGTTCCGCGGGAATCCGCAACGTCTCCTGATAGTAGTGACTCTGCAGCCGCCGCGCCGGCCCCGGCGGAGAATTCGGCACCACGTAGATCGGATGGGCCGCGCCCAGGCAGTTCTCCGCACGGATGAACTCGGCGCGCTCCTCGCTCAAGGCGATGGTGAATGCGCACCGCTGATGGGCGCGCCGCTCGCGGGCCTTCCACTTTCGCTCCTCCGCGGTGGCCAGCTCGGCTTCGGCGATCAGCTCGTCGGAGATGCAGACCATCGGGATGCGCGCCACCCGCGCCGCCATCCCGGCGTAATGCAGGCTCCACTGCGGAATGGTGAAGATCCATCGGTACCGCGGGCGGTGCGCCAGCAACTGCCAGATCATGCGCAGCGCTCCGGCCCGCGTCATCTCGATCGGGCGCAGCCGCACGTTGGCGCGGTGGAAGCTGGGCGCCCGATGTTCCGGGGACAGGGTGGTGTACAGATCGACCTGCCAGCCGCGCTCCGCCAACAGCTTGATCGGCTCGCGAAAGCACGCCAGTGCGTCCACATAGGGGTGGCTGATCACGAAGGCAATGTCGCGGTCGCGCGCCATGTGGACCTACGAGACCGGTAACGGGTTCGGCCACATAGGCTTGGTGGGCACCATACGCCCGCGGATCAGCCAGCGCTCGAGCCTCGCTCAAGCCCGGTGCTCACGGTCCCTTCCCTCCACCGCATCCGCGCGCGGTATCCAGAGGGTATTGAAGGTCTCCTGGCGATGGCGCGGCACCAGTTCGTCGAGGGCCGGGGGCCGCCGTGAACCGTCCTGGCGGATCACCGCCGTGCAGCGATGCGTTTCTCCGAGGCAGTCCCACAGCTCTCGAATGCTGGTCCCCGCTTCGATCAAGGCTTCGGGATAGAACTCCACGATGAGATGGACCCGGCCGTTGCTCAAGATACGCCGCGCGCCCCGCAGCGCACCGATCTCGTGCCCCTCGATGTCCAGCTTCAGCAGACGCACCGCGGTGGCCTCGTCTCCACAGAGATCATCGAGGCGTCCCACAGGCACCGTGATGAGATCGAAACCCTCATCGACGGCCGATCGCGCCATGCGCTGCTGGGCATCGCGTCCATTCAGGCTGCGGAGGAATCGAGCCGCGCCGGCCTCAGCGCCAATGGCCATTCGATGGGCGGTGACGTTGTCGATGTGCAGGCGGCGCAGTGTGAGCTCCAACTTCTCGAAGGTGGCCGGTGCGGGTTCGAACGCGATGACGCGGCCACGACGGCTGGCCGCACGCGCGCACGCCGCCGCGTAGAGGCCGATATTCGCGCCCACGTCGACAATCACGCCTCCCGCCGCGGCGTGCGCCATCGCGAAGCGGAGTTCCGGCTCTTCGAAACCCCCATAGAGAAGAATCCGGCGCGACAGCACGTCGCGCGGGTGATACACAAATCGACCCAGCAGCGGATGCGCGTAACAGAAGGCGCGACCCGTCCGGTCTGCAAGATCGGCGCGGAACCTCCGCATCCGCCATCGCAGGTGGCTACGCGCGTCGCTCGACAGCAATTGTCGCAGGCGGCGGTGCATGCCCCTCCTCGTGCTGCTCGGGCGATACCTCTTCGATGCGCCAGACCGAGTCCTGGTGAATGGCACCCCGCCCGGGTCGCGGCGCGACGTACTGGGCGGTGCCGGCGGCGAGGGGATGGAGGGCCAGGGTGCCGAAGTGTATCGCGTAGTCTTCGTAACGGGCGCCCGAGTACAGACTGACCGAAAGCAGATAATTGCCCGGCAGGAGGCCGAACGGCGGCACTGCCACCTCCACGCGATACGACCGGCCCGCGAGCGTGTCCACCGTAGCGCCGTGGCGATCCGACTCGAAGGTGATGACACGCGAGCCGTACATGTCGTCGATGCCGAGCGCGCAGGCCAACCTCTGCAGTGACGCGGCGGCACGAAACGCGATCCGAAAGCGCAGCGCTTCGCCATAGCGGAAGCCTTCGGAGGCTTCTGGCAGCGCGTCCAGGCGCTCGAGGCGGACGCGGTCCCCGAGATCCGGCTGCGCGCGCGGCAGGTACTTGAGCGTCCACGCCATAGCCGCTCCCCCCAGATTGTGTTCGAGGTAGTATCGAACGGCTTCGTCGGTGGCGGCCTCGGCGGCCTTCTCCCCGCCCTCGAGGACGATGGCGCGGGAGCAGAGTGCCGAGACCGCGCCCATGTTGTGGCTGACGAACAGCACGGTGCGTCCGGTCCGGCTGACGTCGTGCATCTTGCCGAGGCACTTCTTCTGGAAGGCGAGGTCACCCACCGCCAGGACCTCGTCGATCAGGAGGATCTCTGGTTCGAGATGCGCCGCCACGGCGAAGGCCAGGCGCACGTACATGCCGCTCGAGTAATGCTTGACCGGCGTGTCGAGGAACGGGGCGATCTCGGCGAACTCGACGATCGAGTCGAAGTTTCGCCTGATCTCCGCTCGGCGCATGCCGAGGATGGCGCCGTTGAGGTAGATGTTCTCGCGGCCCGTCAATTCCGGATGAAAGCCGGTGCCGACTTCGAGCAGACTTGCCACGCGGCCGCGAATCTCGGCCCAGCCGCGGGTGGGTTCGGTGATCCGGCTGAGAATCTTGAGCAGCGTGCTCTTGCCGGCGCCGTTGCGACCGATGATCCCGACCACTTCCCCGGTGCGTACCTCGAAGCTGAGATCGCGCAGCGCCCAAAACGTCTCGCCGTCCGTTCGCCCACCCAATCGGCGCAGCCGCTGCAACGGCGAGCGAACGGCGCCGGCAAGCATCTCGCGAAACGTCCGGCCCGCTTGCTCCCGCTGCCCGAGGCAATACTGTTTCGAAAGACCTTCAGCGCGAATCGCGAGGCTGCTCATCGAGGGCGGGCCGCTTCAGATGACGTCGGCAAAGCGCCGTTCGGCGCGGCGAAAGTACGCCACGCTGCCCAGTGACGCCAGGACCGCGACCGGCCAGGCCGTTCCGATCGAGCGCCAGTTGCACTCGGCGCCGAGGAGGGCCCAGCGATAGGCCTCGATCACGCCCGTCATGGGGTTGAGGTACAACAGCCAGCGCCACTCGTCCGGCACCAAGCTGACGGGATAGATCACTGGCGACACGAACAACCACAACTGCAACAGGAATGGCACGACGTAGCGGAAGTCCCGGTACGTCGTGCTCAGTCCCGCCAGTGCCGCGCCGGCAGCGAGCGCCGTCAACACGTTCAGCACCAGCAGGGCCGGAAGTCCGATCATCCGCCAGCTCAGGCCCACGCCGTAAGCGGCCATCGTCAGGATCAGCAGGGCGAGGGTGATGGCGAGATCCACGAGCCCCGCTCCCAGCGAGGCGACGGGGATGATCAAGCGCGGAAAATAGACCTTGCTGATCAAGTGCGTTTGACCGACGAGGCTGTTGGCTGACGCGCCGACCGCATTGGCGAAGAAGGTCCACGGCACCAGCCCGGCGAAGACGAACAGCGGATAGGGAGCGCCGTCGGAAGGGATCTTCGCCCAGCGGCCGAACAGGAGCGCGAAGACCAGCAGGGTCAGCGCCGGCTGCACGACCGCCCAGAGCACTCCGAGCACGGTCTGTTTGTACCGGACTTTGACGTCGCGCCAGACGAGAAAATAGAGCAACTCCCGGTATTCCCAGAGTTCCCCGAGGCCCAGTGCCCTCCAGCTGCGCGACGGCTCGATGCGCGCCACCGGGAGGCCGACCGACGGCGGTTCGGCATCGTCTCGCTCTTCCACGGCGGTTCCGATGGACAGGCTACCGCCATCCGGGTGAGCCCTGTGCCCCCGCCGATTCGCCATCTCGCTTGATTCGCCCATCGAGGGACACGCTGGCTGCAAAGCTCCGGCGGCCGGTTCCGCCAGGCGCGTCCCGCTTCTCCTAAATGCTTCTCTTCATACTCGCTCGCCGCCAAGCCGCCAAGAGCGCATCGACTCCCCCACCCGGCAGCCGAGTGAACGTGAAACGCGCAAGGCCGTCATCCGCCCTCTCGTGCCCGTCCTCCAGTGCCAATCCCGCGCGCCCACTCGTATCGCGCCTCGGTTTCCCGCCGCCGCTCTGCCAGAGCCGGCGCCTGCGCCGCGAGTGCGAGCGCCGCTTCGATCCTTGGCGCTGCGCGGGCGCGCTCGGCGGCAGCGAGCGTTTTCCACCTGCGCAGGTGCCAGTCGGCGATCCGGAGCTGAACCTCCGGATCGTACGGCGCGAGCGCCGCCGCCCGTCCGACGAGATCGTCCAAGACCGGCCGCAGGGCCGGTCGATTCGCCGCGGCCCGCGCCTCGAGGGCGGCCACCAGATCGAGCAGCGTGTCCGGCTGCAACGGCGCAGCCGCAAGCGATCGCACGAAGGCGTGAATCGCGCCGTCCAACGCTATGGAATCGGGCGTGGCGGCCGAACCGTCGGTGGCCCGTCGCAGGAGTTGGCGCCCCAGCCCGGCCTGAATGTGGGGTGCCGTGGCTGCCGCGGCGGCGGCGCCCTGCAGCGCCGCGACCGCCGCATCGCCGGCCAGCGCGGCACGCGGTGCGCTCAGGTCGCGCAACCGGGCGTCCGGGTATACCGAGGCGTATGCCGCTTCGGCTCGCCAGCGTTGGGCAACCGAGGCGATCCAGACCACGCACAGCGCAACGCCCAGCAGGGCTAACGGGCGACGAGTGCGGGGCCCAGTGCCGGTGTACGCCTCCACCTCCGCCGCTGGTCGCGCGAGGCGAACGATGCACCCGAGCAGAAAGGCGAAGACCAAGGCGTTGGCGGGGACGTGCAGATTCGAGTCCGTGAGCGCATGCACCAGCAAAGCAACGACGCCGGTCGTGCACCCCCAGAGCATCCACGCCTCTCGGCTCCGGGCCGCCGCCAGTCGCAGGCGTTGCACCACTTGCGCGCCGTGCCGGAGCAGCAAGGCGGCGGAAAGGAGTGCAGCCGGAACCCCGACTTCGGCGACCCATTCGAGGTAGTCGTTGTGCGCGTGGTCGATGCCGAAAGCCCAGAGGTCGAACGGGACGGATCGATAATAAGGATAGGTCGTTCCGAAATTTCCCAGGCCCACACCGAGCACCGGAAAATCGGCCAGCATCGTCATAACGTCTGGTCCCAGGGCGGCCCGGAACGGATCCGAGAGTGAGAAACGCTGCCGCAACTGCGGGAACGTCAGCCAGACCGCAGCGAGCAACGTCAGGGCGATCGGCAGCCCCAAACCCCGAACCGGCCGTGCCGCGGGTCTCGCACTCGGCCGCAGCGGCACCATCGCCGCCAGCGACCCGAGCGTGACGACGAACGCGGAACGAGAGCCGGAGACGGCAAGACCGATGATCAGGATCGATGCGGTCGCGACGTACGCTAGCATGCGGCCGCCGCAGGGGTCGGACCGCAGCTCGAGGAGGTCGCCCCAACGTTTGCGCCCCCCGAGGAGCGATCGCGGGATCTGAACGGCCGCCGTCCCGGCACGCGCCAGCACCAGCGGTACGACCATTTCGAGCAGCCCCGCGAAGTGATTTCGATTGAGGAACGTTCCCGTGCAGCTCGTGCCTGCCAGGCAATCGAACCAGAAGACTTGGCGCAAGGCGCGGGTCCATTGAACGAATGCGTAGAGGGTTTCCAGCACCGCCAGCGCGATGAGAGCGCTGGCCAGTCGCTGCAACACGGCACGACCGCGCCGCGGCCACGGGTAGAACGCGACGACCCCAGCCACCAGCGCGTAGGCCGCCCCCAGGGACAGCGTCCGCGCGGTTTCCCACGGCACCATGGCAACGGGCCGCCAGGACGCCGGCCGTCGCGCAGTCTGGGTGGCGGCGTCAACCGCCGGGACCGCGGCCGTTGCAAAAACCTCAGTGAACGGCTCCTGCGCGGGCCAGCCCGGCAGCGCGCGGGCGGTGATTTCAAACGCGCGCGGGGCGAGCCGCTGTAGCACCGCCGGCGGGACTGCCAGGAGCGGCAGCGCCAAGAGGCAGAGGAGAGCGACGATCAGCCCTCTCGCGGTTGAAGACCGCGTGGCGCGCCGCGGCACCGGGCTGCCCCACAAGAGCCGAGCCCCCCAGATCACGCCCAGCCCAGCCGCAACCACTTCTATAGCTGGGCGCGCCCAATCATGTTCCCCGCCAAACGCCAGCGCCGGGGCGCTGAGCATGAAGAGGGCCGCGCCGCAGGCGGCGCGATCACAGGCGGTCTCCACTCGGCTCTGCCACGACATCGCACTGCAAGGACCCGCCCCGCCGTGAGACCTCGCCCGGGCGACCACCCAAGCCTACGTGACGCCCTCGTCCGCCTTCGACCAGCGCCCGTAATACGGCGCGTAGTAGCGGCGGTAGTAGTGGTACGGATAACCGGC
>JBBITY010000076.1:8628-10811 GCA_037440565.1 Desulfurellales bacterium | reverse complement strand
CGTTCGCCAGTTACGCGACGATCCAGCAACGACCGCGCCCGGACAGGGGGTCGGCCTCGCGATCGCGTTGCGCCTCAGCGCGCTCATCGGCGCGACGCTCACGGCGGACTCCGACGACCGGGCTGGTGCGCTGTTCACCTTGACTGTTCCCGCGGCGCTGACGCGGGAACCCGAGATCGTGGAACCGACCCTGCACTGAAATCCAACCATGTGAGGGAGAACCCATGGCACGCAAATCCATTCGCCCCCGGACCGAGCACACGATTCTCGTCGTGGACGACCAGGAGGAAACACTGCTCTCGGTGCGCAGTCTCCTCCTCCGGGAAGGACACCAGGTCCTGACCGCCGAGTCCGGCGAGCGCGCCCTCCCGCTCTTCAAGGAACACGACATCCATTTGCTCCTGGTCGACTACTTCATGCCGCGCATGAGCGGCGAGCAGTTGATCCGCGAGGTTCGGACCTTCGATCCTTTCGGGCAGATCATCCTGCAGACCGGCTATTCGGGGCAGAAGCCGCCCCGGGTCATGTTGGCCGAGCTCGACATTCACGGCTACCACGACAAGGCCGACGGTCCGGAAAGACTCCTCCTTTGGGTCGATGTCGGCCTGAAGGCGTACCGAATGATCCGTAAGCTGCGGGAGCGCGAGCGCCTCCAAAGCGAGCTGGTCGCCAACGTGTCGCATGAGTTCCGCACGCCGCTCAACGTCATCGGCGGTTACACCGAGCTGCTGCTCGACGGGGCGTTCGGACCTCTCTCAAAGGACGTCGCACAGTGCGTGCGGCGGGTGGAACAGGCGACCTTCAACCTGGGCGAGCTGGTCGAGGACTTCCTCAAGTACGCCAAGATTCAAGCCGGAGTGACGAACGTCACCACCAGTGAACAGCCGATCGACGAGCTGGCGGCTGAAGTCGAACGGTTCGCGGACCAGTTGATCGACGGCAAGGACATCCGCTTCTCGGTGGACTTACGGGAGGCGCCGCACAGCGTTGTCACGGACTCCGTCAAGCTGCGGACGATTCTCCGCAACCTAGTCTCGAATGCGTGCAAGTTCACCGAGCGGGGGAGCGTCTCGGTCAGGATCGCGGCGGACGCCGGCGGGTTGCGTTTTTCGGTGCGCGACACCGGCCCGGGGATTCGCCACGAGGATCTCGACATCATCTTCGAGCCGTTCCGACAGCTCGATGGATCCACCACGCGCAAGCACGGCGGCATCGGCCTCGGTCTCGCGCTCTGCCGCAAGCTGGCGAAGTTCATCGGGGGGAACATCGAGGTCCGCAGCGAGCTCGGTATCGGGTCGACGTTCACCCTGACTCTGCCGCCGGCGGCCGCTTGCGCCGCGCCGCCGGGCCCGTCCCCCAAAACATTCGCCGATGTGGCGGAGATCGCCGAACTGGAAGCGGCCGGCGCCTTCATCTGATTGTTCAGGGAAACCGATGACCGGAGAGTTCGCAGTCCCGCTTGCACAGCCCGCGCCCGGCCGTTCCCTTGCGAGCTGTTGTTCGACGCTCAGCAGGTGGACTTGGCTGGCCGGGAGCGCCGGCGGCGCTGCCCTGTACACGCTTGCGTGTCCACCGTACGAGTGGTGGCTGGCTGCGTGGGTCATCCCAGCGCTGCTCCTCCTGCCGGTTGGGGAAGTCGGCCTCGTGCACGCCTTTTGGGTGGGCATGTTTTTCGGCGTCTTGAGTTCCGGCGGCGTCACCGCGTGGGCGTTTCACGCCTCGCTCCAGTATTTTCAGTTCGATCGGCTTCTCGCGGGCGCGTTCGTCTTGCTCGTGTGGGTCTTGTACGCCGGCATCCCCTTTGGCCTCCTCGCAGCGACATATGCCGCGGCGTGCAGGCGCGTCACTGGACCTGCGCGCGCCCTTGTGGCGGCTTCGTTGTGGATCGGGAGCGAGCTGCTGCGGGCGACCGCTTTCTTCGGCGGCATGCCGTGGGAGCTGCTCGGCCACACACAGTTCGACAACCTCCTCCTGATCCAGGTGGCTGACTTGGGAGGCGTGTACGCGGTGTCATTCGTCATCGCGCTCGTCAGCGTCGGAGCGGGCGAACTGCTCAGGGAAGTCCACCGGGAAGGGCTTTCTCGCGGACTCCTGTTGCGCGGCACCGTGCTGCCCGCAGGCGTCCTCACTGCCGTCGTCCTGTATGGTCTGCGCAGCCGCGTGCTGTATGACGTCGCGTCCCC
>JBBITY010000076.1:2813-8616 GCA_037440565.1 Desulfurellales bacterium | reverse complement strand
ACTGAAGGTTGCGGTGGTCCAGGGAAACGTTCCCAACGTCTTCCGTTGGAAACGCGAGTATGCCGACCGGAACCTCGCCACGTACGTGCAGTTGACGGACACGACGCGACCGCTCGCGCCCGATCTGATCGTGTGGCCGGAAAACGCCGTGGACTTCTACATCAACCGCGACCATACCTTGCGCAGCAAGCTGGGCGAGGTGGCCGGGCTCGCGCGGAACGGTCTTTTGCTGGGGGCTCCGCGCCTCGAAGGGGCCACGCGGGCATACAACTCCGCGTACCTGGTCGGGCCCGAGGGGAGCATCAAGGGCATCTATGACAAGCGGCGGCTGGTCCCTTTCGCAGAGTACAACCCGATCGCTTCATCTGCTCGTAGGAATGAACCCGTCTATGTGGCCGGTACGAAGCCCGAAGTGCTGCGCACCGGCGACGCCACGATCGGCACCTCGATCTGCTACGAGATCCTGTTTCCACGCCTCGTCTCCGATCTCGTGCGCAACGGGGCGGACCTGCTCGTCAATCTTTCGAATGATTCCTGGCTCGATCGCGGCGACGGAGCGGCGCCCCGCCAGCACTTCTCGATGGCGGTTTTCCGCACCATCGAGACACGGCGCGCTTTGGTCCGCGCGTCGGCGAGCGGTGTGTCCGGATTCATCAATCCGTACGGCCACATGTATGCAGTGATACCGAGCGACACGACCGGGACGGTGTCGGATAGGGTTGCGGTACGGCACGAACAAACGCCTTACGTCCGTTGGGGAGACGGCTGGATCGTCGCAAGCCTCGCCCTGGCAGCCGTCGTGGTCGTGCGCGGCCAACCGGCGAAGGGGTGCACATGACACGGCGAACTCGCTTCCAGGTGGTCATCGGGGCGGCATGCATCGGCGTATTGTTCCTCACCGTCGGGTTCAACAGCCTCCGCTGGATCGGCACGACGTTTCCCGGGTTCTTCGTGATGGCCAACCGGGTGGTGCCCTCCATCTCGCTACCGAGCTGGGAAGCGGGCAATCCCTCCAGACTTTTTCAAAGTCAGGTACTCACGGTCGACGGGCTTCGAGTCCGCGATGCTCGGGAAGTGTACGCTGCCGTGCGGCAGCGGCCGCCGGGCACGCCCATCGCGTACACGCTGCGCAGGCCCGACGGGCAGGTCATCTCTGCTACCGTGGAGGCGCGGCGTTTCTCGGGCACGGACTACGCCCTCATCCTGGCCGCGTTGGCCCTCAACGGCCTCATCTTCGCCGCCATCGGCCTGGTCGTGCTCTCCTTGAAGCCGGGTCGGGCCGCGACCCATGGGCTCTTGAGCGCCTGTCTTTCGACCGGGGTCTTTGCCATCACCGCTGCCGATCTCTACGGGCCGCACTGGTTCTTTCGCCTCCACGTTCTTGCGGAGACGTTGCTGGCGCCCGGCTTCATTCATCTCGCGCTGGTGTTCCCCACCGACCGGATTCGTACCCATCGGCACGCGGTGCTGCTCGGGGTGTACACTCCGTTCATCGTCCTCGCTCTGTTCTATGAATGGGCACTCACGCGGCCCTCGGCCTATACCACGGCTCACTTGATCGCGAGCGCGTCGCAGGGAGCCGCCGTTTTTACCATCGTCGCCTGCCTGATCGCCGATTTCCTCGCCACATCATCGCCCTTGATTCGGCGGCGCGTCGCCGTCGTCGGTCTCGGAACGGTTGCCGGCGTCATCCTGCCCGGGTCACTCATGGTCACCTCCGCCGTCATGGGAGGCCGGGTCCCCATCAATGCAGGCGTTTTGACGGCGTTCATCTTCCCGTTGAGCCTCAGCTATGCCATCGTCAAGCAAGACCTCTTCGAGATTGACGTCCTTCTGCGGCGTGCCGTCACCTACGTGATCGCCGTGATCACGATCACGTCGGCATATCTCGGAGCCCTCTTCGCGCTCGGCCTGATGCTGCCGGCGCGCGAGCTCCTGGCCCAGTCGCCCGCGGCCTACGTCGGCCTTAATCTCGCCTTCCTCTTCCTCGTCGCGCCCACCCGCGAGCGGTTGCAACACGGGATGGACCGGATCTTCTTTCGCAAGGGATACGACGCGGAGCATGCGCTGTGGGAGCTGAGCCAGCGACTCGCCTCCGCGCGCGCGATCGACGACGTCGTCACTCACTCGCTGCAGATCGTCGACCAGACGTTGTGCCCATTGCACGCCGCAATGTACTTGCATGAGGATAACGGCCGCTTCTATGCAGTCACCGGGCCGGACGGCGATTCGGCCGGTATCGTTCTGCCGCCGGATCTGGCCGGGCGGGTCGCGCGGGGCGAGCTCGTTGCCCGCTACGAGTGGGAGGATGGAACGGGACGGTCCATCCCCGCGTTCTGGCGCGATGTGGGAGCGGAGGTCGTTGTTCCCATTCATGGTGGAAACACGCTTGTCGCGATTCTCGTCTTGGGTGGCAAGGGCTCGGGCCACGCCTACACGATGCACGATGTCGGCTTCCTGCGCATGATGGCCAATCAAGTGGTGCTGGCGATGACCACCGCCACCGCCTTCACGCGGCTCGAGGAACTGAACGCCAGCCTGGAGCGGCAGGTGCGCGAGCGGACGGCCGCGTTGGAGGGAACCAACGCCGAGCTGAGCCGGTCACTGGAAGAGCTGCGGCGCGCGTACGAGTTGCTGGAACGGAATCAGGCCAGCCTGCTCCGGGCGGACCGACTGGCCACGCTCGGCCGCCTGGCGGCTGGCCTGGCACACGAGATCAACACGCCCTTGGGGGCCGTGCTGAACTCGTTGAAAATCATTATCGACCTCGGCCAGGAGTACGCGGACTCCATCGGCGATCCCGACGTGTCGGGGGAGGACCATCGTCAGATCGCCGCCGAGATCCTCGCCACCGCGGAGGCGGCGTCCACGTGGGCGCGGAAGGCAACCGCCTTCCTCAGCCGAACGAAGACGCACGGGCGGGAGCTGCGACCCAACATCCACAGGCCGTTCAACCTGCGCACAGTGGTCGACGAAACGGTCGGCCTGCTCGCGCACCGCTTGCGCTCGGCTTCGTGCGCAATCGATTACGCGGAGGAACCCGAACCCATCGAGCTGGTCGGCGACCAAAGCCGCTTGGGACAGGTGCTGGTCAATCTCGTCACCAATGCGATCGACGCTTACGAGGATGCGGCGGCGCCCGGCGGCCGCATCGACATCAGAGCCCGCCGCGTAAATGGTGCCGTCACCCTCAGCGTACGCGACTGGGCAGGTGGCATCCCGCCCGAGGTGCTGCCACGCATCTTCGACGAGCTCTTCACCACCAAAGAACCGGGACGGGGGACTGGTCTTGGGCTGTGGATTGCCCGCAACCTGGTCGAGGAAAGCTTCGGCGGCACGCTCACGGTTGAATCCGTGCACGGCGTCGGCACCGATTTTACCGCCACCCTCCCGGTACCGAATGCCTCGGTAGCACGAGGGGCCAGCGCGGCGAGCCAGGCATCCGCCGGCTGAACGCCTTACGCAGGGCGGGAATCAGCAGCCGGCGGTCTGTTTCTGGCCGGGGCGCCACCGTGGAACAGCAGTGCGGCACTGACGCGGTTCTTCACTGACAATTTGGCGAAGATGCGCGTCAGGTGGGTCTTGACGGTCTTTTCGCTGATCGCCAACTTGCGCGCGATCTCGCGATTCCCGATCCCCTGAGCCACGCACGCAAGCACCTCTCGTTCGCGCCGTGACAACTCCTTCAAGCCGCTACTCGGGTCCTCGCGTGGCGCCGAGTGGCGCTGGAAAACGTCGAACACCTGTCTTGGTAGAGTCGGGTCAATCCAGATGCCGCCGTTTGTCACTGTTCGGATCGCATCGGCCACCGCGTACAGGCGTGTAGACTTCATGACGTACCCGCGGGCTCCCGTTTCGGCGGCGCGCGCCGCGATGTCTGAGTTGGCAAAACCGGACAGAACCACCACCCGCATCTCCGGGTGCCGCTCGCGCAGCTCCCTCACCAGTGCGCGGAAGTCGTCCACATGCGGCATCTTGTAGTCGAGCAACAGCACATCGGGCCGGCAGCGGCCGACCGCCACTTTGAGATCCCGCCCGTTGTCGGCCTCCCCCACAACCTCAATGTCCCCCCTGCGGGGCAAGGCCAGCGCCAACATCTCTCGGAACATGGCGTGGTCGTCTGCTACGAGGACACGAATCATGAGGCGGCACCAGCAGCAAGTCCCATTCCGACCGGGTTGCATCCGGGTTTGTCGGCAGCCCCTCCGCGAGGTGACGGCCGCTCCGCGGGCCCCTTTGCACCGAAGGGGCCGACATGTAACAGGGGGCGCAAACAGCCCCCCATGACCTGCCATCTGCTAGCGAACTTCCTGATCCTCGCCATTGACGAGTCCTGCCCTGTTTTCTCTCACTATCGGCAGTCGGAGCACTGACGCAGGAGATACGAGGTGGAACCAGCCCAGGCTGGTAAGAGGAGGCGCCGCGCGGTCTGGCTGAGCGTGACCTGTCTGGGGCTCTCCGCGGTCGTCACCCAGATGGTGACGCTGCGGGAATTCCTCAACCTGTTCGCCGGAAATGAGCTCACCATCGGGTTGGTGCTCGCCACTTGGTTGCTGTTGACCGGTCTCGGAGGTCTCTTCGGGCGCTACGCCCGCCGCGCGCGTGATCCGATCGGCTGGGTTGCGCTGGCGCAGATGGGGATCGGTCTCCTCCCTGCCTCTCAGATTACCGGTATCCGGATGCTCAAGCAGCTCCTGGCACCTGGCTCGATGCTGGGGTTGGGTGCAGCGTTCTGGGCCGCGCTCGCCGTGCTCCTCCCCTTCTGCATGCTCTCCGGATTCCTTCTGGCGGCGTTTTCCGGCCTGGCGGCAGCGCGGCGTGACTGGCGACAAATCGGCGCGGTCTACGTCCTCGACGCGGTGGGCGGGATCGCCGGGGGGCTCGTTTTTGGCCTGTGTCTGGTCCACTTCTTCGCCCCGTTCCAGATTGCAACGTTGCTCGCCATCTTGAATCTGGCAGCGGCCGCCTCCCTAGCCCATGCGGCGGAGCGGTGGGGGCTGCGTGCCTCCATCGTTGGGATGCTGGTTGTCTCGCTCGCGCTGCTCGGGCTAGGCGACCTGGAACGCCGCACCGGGCAGGCCATGTTTCCCGGTTTGGACGTCATCGAACAGCGCTCGACACCGTACGGCAATCTGGTTGTGGTGCGTCAGATCTCGCAGCGGACGGTGTACGAGAACGGCGTGCCGGTCGGCGCCACAGGCGATTCCGTGGCGGCCGAAGAAATCGTTCATTACGCCCTCGCTCAACACCCGGATCCGCGGCGCGTGCTGCTCATCTCCGGAGGCCTCATGGGTGCGCCGCACGAGGTCGAGAAGTATTCCGTCGAGCGCATCGACTACGTGGAGCTGGACCCCGCCGTGCTCGGGCTGGCCGAGAGGCTTGCCGGAACCGGCACCGATTCCCGGATGCACGCGATTGCGGCGGACGCGCGCCGCCACGTGCGCGCGACGCGCCAAGCGTACGACGCGATCCTCACGGCCTTGCCCGATCCGTCGTCGGCCCAGGTCAACCGCTTTTACACGGTCGAGTTCTTCGCGGAGGTGCAGCGTGCTTTGCGCCCTGGCGGCGTCTTCAGCCTCAGCTTGAGCGGCGCGGAGAACTACGGGACCCCGGAGATGCGCCTTTTGTCCTCCGGCGTTTACCGTTCGCTGGCGGCTGTGTTCCCGAACGTGCTGGTAATTCCCGGCGCGCGGCAGTACTTCGTCGCGTCGGAGCGCCCGCTCGGCTACGACATCGCTGCGCAATTGGAGCGCCGCGGGATCGCGACACGCTGTCTGACAATCGAATCCGCAACTGCAGTCCA
>JBBITY010000076.1:0-2803 GCA_037440565.1 Desulfurellales bacterium | reverse complement strand
GGATCGAGACACGGTACGTGCGCCGGGAGTACCTGGCGGCGAAGCTCAGTGAGGACCGTTTAGTCGCCGCCCGCCGGTTCGTGAGCGGTCCGGGCTCCTTCAACCGCGACTTTCATCCCACCAGCTACTATGTGCATTTGCGCTACTGGCTCAGCCAGTTCGGCAGCGACATCCTGCTGCCTCTCCTCTTCGTCGGCGTGCTGCTGGTGCTGAGCGCAGGGCTGCTGGCGGCGTCGCCCCTGCCCGAGATGCCCGCGGCTTTGTGCGCCAGCGGCTTTGCCGGCATGGGCCTAGAGGTGGTGCTGCTCATCGCTTTTCAGGTCACCTACGGATACGTGTACCAGCAGATCGGCCTGATCATCACCGGATTCATGGTCGGCGCGGCGGCCGGTGCAGCTTGGTCCGGCCGCAGGCGTGTCGATCCCTGGGGTCTCATCTTCACATCTGACGCTTCCCTCGCTGCCGTGGCGTTTCTCGCGATCCCGATCTTGTTATTGTTGCAGGCGACGGATCACGCGCTCCTGGAGGAGTGTGCGCCGCCGGTGATCTTTCCATTGCTGAACGGCGTGGTCGGTTTCCTTGTCGGCGCGCAGTTTCCACCTGCCGCCAGGCTGCTGTTCCGCACCGTCGAAGAGACGGCGGGCCAGCTCTACGCCTTCGACCTAATGGGCGCGTGTCTTGGCGCGCTCGTTGTCAGCGCGTTCTGCGTTCCAGTAATGGGGATCGACACAACCTGTGCGCTGCTCGGCGGACTGAAGATCGCCAGCGCCGCGGCCCTGCTTCTCAGACGGCGGACTCTCGTGCTCGGGCCGGTGCCGCTACCGACCCGCTCGCCGAGCGCGGTGGTCGCTTTCGCTTTCGCCCTGCTCGTCGTGAGCGCGATGGGCATTGCGATTGCCGCCGAGCAGACCAGTGGGGCCGTTTACGCGCTATCCTTCCTGCCGGCCTACTCGTGGGCCCTGGTGGCTCTGCTCGCAGTGGGTATCGCCAGCGCCGCCGGGGTCGGTGGCAAGGTCTCGCGGCCGCTCAGGATCGGTGCACAGGCGCGGAAATTTGCCCAGAAGGTCCGCGAATCTACGAAGATGAGCGTGCTGCGCTGGGTGTACTTCCTGGGTTTTTCCCTCGCCGTCTTCTACCCCATCTTCCGCTGCTACTTCCGGGTTCCGTATCTCTTCTGCCACGTCTGCCCGCGGAAATGCATCTTCGGCCTTCTCCGCCCGTACCTCGTGCCTGCCGTCCTGATCATGAATCTGGAGAAGCGCTTTTGGTGCCACCGCGCCTGCCCGATCGGCACGCTCTACGACTGCCAGGCGCGCCTGTGCCGGCAGTCGCGGCGCGCGCCGGCGTGGCTGCGGAGCATTGCCTACAGTGCGTTGGCGTTTACCGCCGTCGCATACTTCAAGGTCATGTGGGACCTCGGCCACCAACCCGCCGTTGCGTTCGACTGGTACACGTTCTTCTACAGCAACCAATTCGCGGTGAGCGGGGCGGTGATCGCCGCGGCGGCCGTCCTGATCGTTATCGCCTACCGTCTGCGGCGGAGCTTCTGCGAGCTGCTGTGTCCCATCGGCTCGTCTTCCGACCTCCTGCTGCGCCTGGGGCGGTTCCTCGCGCCCCGCGCTACTGCGCCGCATCCAAGCGCGGAGCCCCGCGCATGAGCGACCGCGCGATCGATCGGCGGCAGTTCGTCAAGCGGGCGGTCATCGCGGGCTGCGGCGTGGCCTGGGGTGCGTACACCATTCCACGCCTGCTCCGCGAAGGGGCGAGCGCCGGCCTGCGCATCGGGTTTCCGAACGATGCGCCGGCGCAGCTCTGGCGCTGGTCGCGCGAGGCGGACTGGTATGAAGTCCAGGGGCGCGTGGTGAAGTGCGTCCTGTGTCCGCACGAGTGCATTCTCGGTGAGAACGACCGCGGCTTCTGCCGGACACGGGTGGTCAAGGACGGCAAGCTCCACACGATCGCCTACGGAAACCCGTGCAGCATCCACGTCGACCCGATCGAGAAGAAGCCTTTTTATCACTTTTTGCCGGGCGCGCCGATCTTTTCCATCGCCACTGCCGGGTGCAACCTGCGCTGCCTCAACTGCCAGAACTGGGAGATCTCGCAGGCCAAGCCGGAGAAGACCGAAAACGCGGATCTCCCTCCCGACCGCCTGGTGGAAGCGACGGCCGCACGGCGCATTCCTTTGCTCGCGTACACGTACTCCGAACCGATCGTCTACTACGAATACGTGCGCGACACCGCGGCGCTGGCGCGAGAGCGCGGCATCCGCAACGTGCTCGTGACCGCGGGGTACATTTCCGAGAGGCCGCTGCGCGAGCTGTGTCGGGTCGTCGATGCCGCAACCCTCGACGTCAAGGCATTCAACGACACCGTCTACAAGAAACTGGCCGGAGGGAAGCGGAATCCGGTGCTGCGCAGCCTCGAAGTCATGCGCGAGGAAGGGCTCTGGGTGGAGGTCAGCCGGCTCGTCGTACCGGTCTACGCCGATGATCGCGAGGACATTCGCGCCCTCTGCCACTGGATGGTACGCACCCTCGGCCCCGGCACGCCGCTGCACTTTCTGCGGTTTCGCCCCGACTACCGACTCAAGGGCTTGCCGCCGACGCCGGTCGACGCGCTGGACGATGCGCGCCGGATCGCGCTGGATGCGGGCCTCCAGTTCGTCTTCATCGGCAATGTTCCCGGCCATCCAGCTCAGGACACCATCTGCCCGCGCTGCGGCCGAACCGTCATCCAGCGCCGGGGATTCGCGGTGACGACGAATCTGCTCGAAAGCGGCCAGTGCCCGTGCGGGGAAGCC
>JBBITY010000075.1:0-10879 GCA_037440565.1 Desulfurellales bacterium | reverse complement strand
GATCCAGGATGGCCGGCGCCAGGTTGCGCAAGTCCGCCTCGATCTGTGCCTGATTCTGTGACGTCGGCGGGATGATGCGGGCGCTGCGGAGCACACCCGCCTCGTCCGTCTCGTACGCGTGGTAGAGCATGCCGCGCGGCGCCTCGGTGACGGCGCGGCCGACCCCGGCGCGCGGCGTGACCTCGGCATGCGGCGCGGCCGGCGGTTCGTACGCGTCGATGATTCGAATCGCTTCCGACACGGCGTACAGAATCTCCACGGCGCGCGCGACGATGCTCGTGTACGGATTCGCGTTCGGCCAGCGGACCCCGGTCGCGCGGGCAACGCTCGCGACGTCGCCGTCGAGGCGGTCGAAATTGAGATTCAGGCGGGCCAGCGGTCCGACGAAGTACGCCCCTCGACCCTTCACCTTGGCGTGCAAGGCGTTCGAATGCGGCACCTGATGCTCCTCGAAGCAGTCCTCGAATTCTTCCTGCGCGCAGTCGACGCCCTTGTTCGAGACGATGCGCCCTTCGTTCAGCGGATACTCGTCCGGATGCCGGAGCGCCACGAACTCGATGTCGGCGCTGCGGTCCGGCAAATCGAACCCGGCGACCCAGCGCACGCAATCCACGGCGTCGCTGCGGGCGCGCAGGAGCTGCTCCCGCAGGCCGGCCAGCTCTGAGCGGCGCGGCACGCGCGTGAAGCCCCCGAGGCAGGCGCCGACGGGATGAACGGAGCGGCCGCCGAGCAGGGCGACGAGGGCGTTGCCCGCCTTCTTCAGCCGCAGGCCGCGTTCGACGGCGGCGCGGTCCTTCTCGGCGAGCGCCACGACGCTCTCGCAGCCGAGGAAATCCGGCGCCGCGAGCATGTGCACGTGCAGTGCATGGCTCTCGATCCACTCGCCGCAGTAGTAGAGGCGGCGCAGCGCGCGCACGGCCGGATCGATCGCGACGTGAAACAGGCCCTCCAGCGCGTGCACCGCGCTCATCTGGTAGGCGACCGGACAGATGCCGCAGATGCGAGCGGTCAGGTCCGGGGCTTCGCTCGCGTGCCGGCCGCGCAGGAACGCCTCGAAGAAGCGCGGCGGCTCGAAGATATCGAGGCGCAGGTCGGTGACCGCATTGTGCGCGACGGTGAGGTGGAGGGCCGCTTCGCCCTCGACGCGCGTCAGGGTGTCGACGCGGATAGTTCTACTCAGGTTTCTGCGCGACGGCATCGCTGGTTTCCCGCAGCGGGCGCACGTAGCCGTTGATGCCGCGCAGGCGGCGTACCGCCTCGTCGCGGCTAAGTCCTTGCCGTTCGAGCAGGGCCGCAAAGGCCGGCATGTTCGGATCGTCGGCTGGGCCGAAGCATCCGTAACATCCGCGGTGCATCACCGGGCAGATGGCCCCGCAGCCGGCGCGCGTGACCGGCCCCAGACACGGCTCGCCATGCGCGACGACCATGCATACTGCGCCGCGCCGCTTGCACTCCATGCAGACGCTGTATGCCGGCAGCGCCGGTCGGGCGCCGGAGAGAAGCGAGCGCACGACGGCGAGCAACTGCTGCCCGTCGATCGGACAGCCCCAAATCTCGTAGTCGACCCGCACGTGCTCCGAGATCGGCGTCGACGTGGATAACGTGGCGATGAACTCCGGGCTCGGATAGACGATGCGCTTGTAGTCCTCGATCTGTGCCCAGTTGCGCAGCGCCTGGATGCCGCCGGCCGTGGCGCAGGCGCCGATCGTCACCAGATAACGGCTGTCCTCCCGCACCTTGATGATGCGGCGGGCGTCGTGCGGGGTGGTGATGCTGCCCTCGACGAAAGCGATGTCGTATGGGCCCGGCAGTTGGCGGCTGCGCACTTCGAGGAAGTAGGCGAGGTCCACCTCGCCGGCCAGGGCCAGCAACTCGTCCTCGGCGTTCAGGAACTGCAGTTGGCAGCCGTCGCACGAGGCGAACTTGAAGACGGCGACGCGCGGCCTCATATGCCGCTCACCGCGAACAGGCGCTTGACGGTCGGGTACGGAAACACCGGCCCATCCTTGCAGTCGAACAGCGGCCCGAGCTGACAATGGCCACAGAGGCCGACGGCGCACTGCATGTGACGCTCCAGGGACAAGTAAATCGCGTCTTCGCTGATGCCTTTCTGCCGCAGCACCCGGACGGCGTGCACCATCATGGCCTCGGGCCCGCACATCATCACGATCGCCGACGGATCGACGACCAGCTCGTCGAAGATGTTCGTTACCACGCCGACCCGGTAGCGCCAGCTCTTGTCCGGGCGGTCGGCGGTCAAGTACACCTTCGTCCGCGGGTGCAGGCGCCAGGCGTCGAAGCGCTCGCGGTAGAGGAGGTCGTTCGGCGTCTTCACACCGTGCAGGATGTGCAGCGCGCCGAACTCGTCGCGGCGGCGAAAGATGTAGTTGATCACGCCGACGACCGGCGCGCAGCCGAGGCCACCGGTCACGATCACCACGTCGCGCCCCCGCGCCCGGTCCATCGGCCAACCGTTGCCGTACGGCCCGCGCACGCCGACCACGTCCCCGACCTTCCACCGCGCCATCACGCCGGTGACGCGCCCGGCAATGCGGATAGTGTGTTCGAGCCGCGTGGGCTCTGCGGGATCGGAAACGATGGAGATCGGCACTTCGCCAATGCCGTACGCATAGAGCATGTTGAACTGCCCGGCCCGAAATCGATAGGTGCGGCGAACGGCCGGATCGATGAAGCGCATCACGAAGGTCACAATGCCTTCCGCTTCGATGCGGCGGTCGACGATGCGCGCCGGATGAAACGCGTAGGGGGTCATGCTGACGCTCCCGCCCGGCGGGTGGCGCGGATGGCCGCGACCTCTTCGGTGAGGTCGATGCCGACCGGACACCATGCGATGCAACGGCCGCAGCCGACGCAGCCGGAGGTGCCGAACTGGTCGATCCACGAGGCGAGCTTGTGCGTCAGCCACTGGCGGTAGCGATGGCGGATGAGGGGCCGGAAGTTGCGGCCGTGGACCTGCGCGTGCTCGTACGAGAAACACGAATCCCATTTCCGCACCCGCCGGCTCATGCTGGCGGTGATTTCGGTGACGTCGACGACCGTGTGGCAGATGCAGGTCGGGCACACCATCGTGCAATTCGTGCACGAGAGACAGCGCTCGGCCACGGCGTCCCAACGCGGGTGCTCGACCTCTTCGTAGAGGAGATGCGGCAAATCCGAGATGTCCAGGCAGCGCTGCATGCTGGCGGCGCAGGCTTCGATGCGCGCGGCGGCTTCGGCTGTTGCTGTGTCGGCTGCCGCTGCGAGCGAGAAGTCGGCGATCGCAGCGCGTCCGGCGTCCGAGGCGACGTCGACCACGAAGCCGTTTTCCAGCTCGGTGAGTGCCAGGTCGTAGTTGCGCACCGCGCGGGGCCCGGTGCCCATCGAGGTGCAGAAGCAGGTGGCTGCCGACCGCGTGCAGTTCACCGCAACGAAGAAGGCATCCGCACGCCGTGCCGCGTAGTGGGTGTCGCGAAATCGGTCGTGCAGGAAGATGCGGTCCTGAACGGCGACGGCAGCGAGGTCGCAGGGGCGCACGCCGAGAATCGCGAGCCGAGGCGCCTCTGCCACGACTTCACGGACTTCGAAGCCCTTCTTGCGCCGGCGGATTTCCAGCAACGGCTCCTCCGGCGCGAAGAACGACGGCTTCAGGGACCCGGGGCCGTTGATGACGCCGAACACCTCCCCGTCGGCCCCCGGCACTAGGCGGTAGCGACCCGCGTCTTGCTCGTCGCGCAGTCCGACGGGGAGATCAGCCGCGCGCCGCACCTCATCGAAGACCGCGCCGCCGTTGCGCACGGTCGGGCCGAGCACCCGGTACCCGAGTCGCCACAGGCGGGCGATCAACTCATCGAGCTGCGGCTTGGGAAGAAAGAGCGCATCGCTCATGTGATGCAATCCCCCGTGCCTACCTTGCCTGACGCATCGGCCGCTCTGCAACCTCTGCGCCGTTGCTCGCCGAACCACCAGAGCGCTTGCTGCCGGAGTTCGGTCCTCAGATCGGGGCGACTTTCCCGGGCTAGGGAGAGCCACAGTTGCAACCGCGCGAAGGTGCGGCGCAGGGCTAGGGAGATGCGTACAGCTCGCGGTAGCGCCGATAATTGGCCAGGACACGCTTCACGTAATCGCGAGTTTCCCGGTAGGTGATGCTCTCGGCGAACTCGTCGGGTTCGCGGTGAGCGTTGCCTCGTTCCCATTTCGCCACGGCGTCCTCCCCGCCGTTGTAGGCCGCCAGAGCTTTGACCGGGTCGCCGCCGTATCGCTGCAGCAAGCCGTCGAGGTACGCCACGCCGAGGGCGATGTTGGTCTCCGGCTCGAACAGGTCCGGCGCCGGTCGCCCCAGTTCTTGCGCCACCCTTGCAGCGGTGCTCGGCAAGAGCTGCATCAGGCCACGCGCGTCGGCGCGCGACCGCACCCTGGGGTCGTAGAGGCTCTCCTGCCGCATGAGGGCGAGCACGAACAGTGGATCGATGCGTCCGGCTGCGTAGCGTGTGACCAACGGCCAGAACGCGAGGGGGTAGAGGAGTTCCGGATTGCTGCCTCGGCTGCGTCGCAGGAGCCGGATCGCATCCCGATAACCGTCCACTGCCCGATAGGTGCGGAGGAGAAAGCGAACCGTCTGCGGGTCGGACCGGTTGGCGCGCTCGAACGCCTGCAGTTCATCGCGTGCGAGCGCGCGCAGATCGGCGGCTTGCAGCTCGCGGGCGCGGATCAGGTGATACGCATCGGCCGAGGGTGGGCCCGCACCGATGTGTTCCGCTGCGACCGGGGTTACCGTTCTCTCTCTTGGTGCCACTCCCGGCAATGCGGAGTGGGGGCGCACGGCCGAGCGCTGCCCGAGCCGCTGCTCGGCCCAGTGCGCGTAATAGCTAGCCGGGGCCTGGGCGAGTATTCGCCGGTAAATTGCAGCGGCCGCGCTGCGGTTGCCCGCGTGTTCGAGGGCGCGAGCCTGCCAATAGTGCCCGTCGGCAGTCCTTTCGATCGGTCCGGTCGCCGCCAGGCGGGCGAACGCGCGCGCTGCTTCGCGCCAGCGGCGCTGCTCGTAGCGAATCCAGCCGATCCGCCAGCGCGCCTCGTGCGCCAGGCGGCGGCGCGGATAAATGCGGGCAAGCTCGGCGTACGTCGCGATCGCCTTCTCCGGTTCGCCTTGTGCGTGCAGGATGCGAGCGATGGCGTACAGGACTTCAGGAAGGCGCTCGTGGCGGGGATAACGACGGCGGAAGTCGAGGAAGCCGCGCATTGCGTCCTCGTCGCGATCGCGGTTCCAGAGCAGGGAGGCGTAGCGAAACAGGGCCTCGGGGGCGGCCGGCGAGTCGGGATAGTCGCGCGCGATCCGCTGCAAGGTGGCCAGCGCCCGCTGCAGATCGCCCATGCCGTACTCGGCGTCGGCGCGCAGGCGCAGGATCTCCGCGCGGTCGATCGATGCCGCCGTCGACAGCACAATCTCCGCGGTGGCCCGGGCGGCGGCGTAGTCCCGCTCGCGAATGAGAAGGCGAAGCTCATCGACCAGCGCCGCTCCCCGCGGCGCCAGCGCCGGATCGAGGCCGCGCAAGGCAGCGACCCACTCTCTTGCCGCATTGCCCAAGGGGCTCCCGGGCGCCATGCGGCGGACGGCCGTGAAGCGCCGATGCGCCCGGGCGGTGTTGCCGCTCACGGCGTCCATCTCAGCCAGCTCGAACGTGGCTGCCTGTGCGACCTCGGTGTCGCCGCTCTTCCGCGCGAGGATCAGAAGCGGGCGCGCGTCGCGCCAGTTGCCCTGCCAGCGCTGGATCCGGCCCCGCTCCAGCGCAGCGGCAGGCGCGTGCACGCTCTGCGGATAGCTGCTGGCGAGCTGTCCCCACAGCTCGGCAGCCCGTCCGAAGTTGCCGCGGCGCAGCTCAACGCGCGCGAGGTCGTGCAGGCAGTAGTCGCCCAGCTCCGGGTACCTGTCGACCAGCGCTTCGAGGAGCGGCGCCGCACCCGCGAAATCCCCGTCATCCAGGCGGCGGTGCGCTTCCGCGAATAGGGCGCGCTTATCTGCCGCAGTGTCGGGCGGCGCCGCGACACGAGTGGCCGCTGAATGGGCATCCGCGGCGGACGCCAGCGCCGCGACGTTCGGCGCTCCAGTCCCCGTTGCGGCGCAGCCCGCGAGCGCCGCCCACATCCACCCCACAATCAGCCAACGCATGGCGCGCTCCTTAGCATACCGCCCTCCGCGCCGCAGATGGCGTATCTCGTCAGAGCAGCATGGTCTCGCCGCGCATTGAGCGAACCCGGCATCCGCTGATGTCGATCTTGAAACCTTCATCTGATGCGGGGTGAAGCGGGCTTCGCCCTGCACCCAGCAAGGGTAGAGGCGCGTATCGCGCATCCCCTATCGCATATCGTCTCTGTCGGTTCGGCGATAAGCCATCGGCGATAAGCCACTTGCGCTGCGTGGCCGGCCAACATCCAAAGCCGCGGGCGGCCGCGGGTTGGGCCTCTTCGCGCTCAAAACCGGCGCTGCCCGACGGGCGGACGCCTGGCCTGGTTCGCTGCTTGAAGTGGGCGGCGGTGGGTGGATCGGTTCTGAAAAAAGTTCGCAGCCTTTCGAAGGCCGGGGCGAAGCCCCGCATCCAATGAAGATTCGGTCCTCGAACCTCTATCGCATGCCGGCTTCGCCCTGCGCCCACCGAGAGAGGAACCTCGGCGAGGGAGGAACCTCGCGCGGCGCCCGTTGACAACGGCACGGTCTTCCTCCAACAAGCCGCCATGTCACTCGTCCTGGGGTCCGCCTCGCCCCGGCGCGCAGAGCTGCTGCGGCGCTTGGGGGTCGAGTTTTCCGTGCAGGCGAGCGACATCCCCGAGGTGCCGGCAGCCGGTGAATCGGCTGCGGACTTTGCTCGCCGGGCGGCGCGCGAGAAGGCGCTGGCAGTGGCGCGCGCGACCGCGAACACGTGGGTCCTCGCGGCTGATACGGTCGTGGTGGTCGACGGCGAAATCATGGGCAAGCCGGCCGACGCCGCCGACGCAAGACGAATGCTGAGCCGCCTATCGGGGCGGGTGCATCACGTGGTGACCGGCATTGCGCTGGTGGGACCAGACGGCCTGTTGCGGGAAGAGCTTGCCGTGGACAGCGCCGTTCAGTTCCGCCTGCTCGCCGGCGATGAAATCGACGCGTATGTGGCGTCTGGCGATCCGCTCGACAAGGCCGGCGCGTATGCCATTCAAGGCGGTGCGAGCCGGTTCGTGCACCGCGTGACGGGTTCGTACACCAACGTCGTCGGCCTGCCGCTCGACGAGGTGCGCGACCTGCTCCAGAGACACGGTCTCCTGAGACCGACGCCGGCCATTCGGCCGGCACCTCGCCCCCGACACCTGGTCCCGGACCATGATTGATGTCGCAGCGAATGTTGCGGCGGTGCGGGCGCGGATCGCGCGGGCTGCCGAGCGTGCCGGACGCAATCCGGCCGAAGTGCGGCTGGTGGCGGCGGCGAAGGCCAAGAGTGCGGAGTTCATCGAGGCGGCGATCGCGGCCGGGGTGACGGATGTCGGCGAGAACTACGTGCAGGAAGCGGCGGCCAAGCGGGCGGCCGTGCGCGCCGCCGCCACCTGGCACATGATCGGCCGGCTGCAGCGCAACAAGGCGGGGAAGGCGGTCGAGATCTTCGAGTGGATTCAGAGCGTGGACAGCGCGGCGCTCGGCGAAGCGTTGTCGCGCCGCGGTGTGGCGCGCGGGCGGCCTGTGCGCGTGCTCATCGAGGTCAACCTGGGCGGGGAAGGCAGCAAAGGCGGTGTCGCCCCGGCGGCGGTGCCGGATCTCGTCGCGCGCCTGCGCGCGCAGCCCGGGCTGTCTGTGGAAGGATTCATGACCGTGCCGCCACCGGGCCCGCCCGAGGCCGCGCGCCCGTTCTTCCGGCGCCTGCGCGAGCTGCGCGACGCACTCGGGTTGCACGAGCTGTCGATGGGTATGAGCGACGACTTGGAAGTGGCCGTCGAAGAAGGCGCCACGATGGTGCGCATCGGGCGCGCCCTCTTCGGGGAGCGGGAATAGAGGAGCCGCCCCTGGATTTTCTTGCCTTCTCCGTGATCACCCTGTGCCCGCGGTGAGGGATCGTGCACGAGCGCGAATTCAGGAAATCGTGTGCTTACCCTGATCCAACAAGAGATTTCACCACCGAGCACGGAGGGCAACGGTCTCAGAGTTGTCGGGTCCAGGGCGAAGAAACGTCGCGCCGACGACATTGGCGATCGAAACCACCACCTGATTCGTTGTTTGTGCCAGAACTCTGCGGCCTCGGTGCCTCCGTGGTGCATTGCTTTCCGTTTGATGTAAGGAGGTCGGCATGTCTCGAACGACCAGGTCCGCCGCATTGCCGCGCCGACGTCGCGCGAGCGCCGCGCGCTACGCCGTCGGATTCGTCGGCGGTGGCAACATGGCCACCGCGCTGATCAAGGGATTCGTTGGCGCCGGCCTGTGCAAGCCGCAGCAAGTCATTGCCAGCGACGTGGATCCGGCGAAACGTGCCGCCTTACAGCGCCGCTTGAGGGTCACGGTGACGGCGGACAACTGCGCACTCATCCGCAGTGCCAAGGTCGTCATTCTCGCCGTCAAGCCGCAGATCATCGACGCGGTTCTGGACGAACTGCGGCCGGCCGTGGTGCCGGGGCAGCTCTTCATTTCCATTGCGGCAGGCGTATCCACGCAGCGCCTCGAAGCGCACCTCGGCGGCGGCACGCGAGTGGTGCGCGTGATGCCGAACACGCCGGCGCTGCTCGGGAAGGGCATGGCGGTGGTGGTGCGCGGCCGCCATGCAACCGCCGCCGACGAGCGACTGACGTTGAAGCTCATGCGCGCGGTCGGTCGAGCCGTGGCGGTCTCCGATGAGCGCATGCTCGATGCGGTCACCGGCCTGAGCGGCAGCGGGCCCGCCTACGTGTACCGGTTTGCGGAAGCCCTCATCGCCGGCGGTGTTGCCGCTGGACTGACGGAGGCGTTGGCGGCGGAGCTGACCTTTCAGACCATCGCGGGAGCTGCGGCCATGCTGCAGGAGACCGGTGAATCCCCACAGCACCTGCGCGAGATGGTGACCTCGCCGGGTGGGACGACCCTTGCGGGACTCAGCGAGCTTGGCCGGCGCGGTTTTGCCGAAGCCGTCGCCGCGGCGGTGGTCGCCGCGACGCGCCGTTCGGAAGAGCTGGGGCGAGCCTGAATGGCCACCCGACTTGCGCGGCCCTTTCCCTGACGATAAACGACCCCCTCGAAGACTCGGCCCCCTCGAACCGTGTCTGTGTCGTATGTTCCTTCTCTCCAACTTCCTCCGCGCCACCGCACAAGTCCTGGGCCTCATCCTGCAGCTCTACATGTGGATCGTCATCGCGCGGGCAATCATTTCGTGGGTGAGCCCCGATCCGCGCAACCCCATCGTCCGCTTCCTGTACAATGCCACGGAGCCGCTCCTCTACCGCGTGCGCCGCGCCATGCCGATTTTCGCCGGTGGCATCGACTTTTCGCCCCTCATCGTGATCTTCGCCATCTACTTCCTGCAGATGTTCCTCGTGGCCAGCCTGGAAGACCTCGCCATGCAACTGCGGTGAACGACAAGAGAATTCTGGGAGCTGGAGCGGTTTCGTTGCGGCCGCAGGCCGCGAAATAGCTCCGCGATGAGACACTCCAGATTGGAATGGTTTCGCTGACGGTGGCGAGCGGGTCGGTACGGTTCAAGGTGCGCGTGCAGCCGCGCAGCGCTCGCGACCGGGTAGCCGGGATGTACGGCGACGCGCTCAAAGTCCAGGTCTCCGCTCCGCCGGTCGAGGGGGCGGCGAACGCCGCCGTCGTGGAGATCCTGGCGGCGTGGTTGGGTGTCCCACGCAAAGCCGTGGAGATCGTGCGCGGCCAAACCGGCCGCGACAAGATCGTCGCGGTCACGTCCGACGATCCTGCCGGCCTGGCGACGCGCATGCGAGAAGCGTTGGTGGAGTGCGTTGACAAGGTTGCGGGGCGTGGCTAGCTTCGCTGGCGTTCGGAGGAATCATGCCGATCTACGAGTACTACTGCCGGAGGTGTGGGGAGTTTGAAGTCACGCAGCGCATTACCGAGGACCCGCTGAAGCGGTGCCCGACCTGCCGCGGCAGCGTGAAAAAGCTCATCTCCAACACGTCCTTCCAGTTGAAGGGGACGGGTTGGTATGTCACGGATTACGCCCGCAAGGACGGTAAGAAGGGCAAGGAAGTCGGGGGAGAGAAAGGCGATTCCACGGGTGCCGGGAAAGCCGAATCCGGTTCGGTGGACAAGTCCGACAAGGCGGCGAGCAAGAAGGAGGGGGCTGCCAGAGCGGCTTGATGAGCGCGCGCTCCCTTTTCCCTTCCACGCTGCGCGGGTTCATGGATCGCTGCCTCATCGGCCGGCCGACATCCTCAGCCGCGGGCGGCACGCGGATGGAGCGCGTCGCGCGCAAAACCGCGGCGCCCGAACGCTGACATCTGGCCTGGTCCATTGCTTCGAGGTGGGTGGCGGTGGGTGGATCGGTTCTGAAACAGAGGGCCGCTACCTCAGGAAGGCGGGCGGCGGGACGCGGACGCCACCGACGGTGTTTGCTGGAGTGAACCCGTACAAGGCCTTCGGTCCCGCCTGGCAGGCGGCAGTGCGCGAGCGCGGCTGATCCTTCCTGCGCCACAGCCGCGCGTTGGGGCCGTGGCTGTGCCACCGAAACGTATCCCGGCCGAGTCAGGCCTGGAGAGAGGAGGACGAAATGCGGCGAGGGGGAATCCTCCTCGCGGCTGCTTTTTCATCCGTCTTTGGTGGGCGTTGGGCCATGGCGACTCCGCGGCGAAAAATGCGGGTTGGTTCTTTCGCACTGCGCCGTCCGCCGCCGATCCTGATCGGCGTCGATACCGGCGGCACGTTCACCGATCTCGTGTGCCT
>JBBITY010000074.1:9730-10932 GCA_037440565.1 Desulfurellales bacterium | reverse complement strand
ATTCAGTAGGGTGTTGAGCATGGCCGTACCGGTGTAGATGGCGGTCTCGACGCTCGAGCAGAACTCGCGACCGTTTTTCTCAAGCGACATGTTCCAGTAGGCCAAGGCATCGTCCAGCGACTCCAAGTAGCCGATGCTCTCGTCAGCGCGGGTCGTCGGCGCCTTGCCGATGACGAAACGCCCTTCCGCATCCACGACGATCACGTCGGTCATGGTTCCACCGGCGTCGGACGCCACCAGGTAACGACTCATTGCAGACTTCTACCTCCCGAAGCCAAACGAACGTTTGAGCGACGCCGATAGAAACCATGCCCTCGCTCGTTCTGCAAGCTCGCAGCGCGTTTTCCCGCAGGGCTGGCCGCCCGGGCGCCCGCGAGGACTGGACCGTCGGGCACGCGCGTTTGGCCGCTAGCGCTCTCGCTGGTCGCACGGGCAGGGGCGATACGCGATATGCGGCAAGCGATTCGCCCCGCATCGGCCGTGCCAGCGTCGCGGCGCTTCGCCCTGCAGGGCATCGATGGGGCTTCACTTGAAGTCGCGCGGCGGCGGAGTCGGAGCCGGCTTTTCCTCCGGTGCGATCCGCATTCGATAGCCGGGACCGACCATGTCGACGTGCTGTTCCGGAATCTGGAGCGGCGTGAAGCGGCGGGCGCGGACATGGACGACGCATGGGGTGTCGGGGGCCGGGTGTCGGGTGTCGGAGCAGCTCTCCCCCCCAATCCCTGCTTCGAAAAATTCAATCGGACCCCTCGCCCTCGCCCTCTCCCCGCGAAAATGCGGGGAGAGGGAGTCCTCCTCGCACCTGCTTTTTCGTGCGTCTTGGGTGGCCTGCTGAGCCACGGCGACGGCGGGGACTTTCTGCAACGGACCTTCGACCAGCAGCAGCGCGGCAGCATGGATCACGGTGCGGTGGCGCTGGAACAAGTCGGGGGTGACGACCGCATTGGCAATGCCGGTTTCATCTTCGAGCGTGAGGAAGCAAAAGCCCTTCGCCGTCCCGGGGCGCTGGCGGACGATGACCAGCCCTGCCACCTTGACCCAACTGCCGTCGCGCAGGCGCGGCAGGTCGCACGCGCGCACTACGCCCTCGGCCTTCAACTGCTCGCGCAGATGCTTCATGAGCTGCGGGCCGACGGTCATGCCGGTTCCGCGGCAATCGGCGAGTGTGCGCTCCGCTGCCGACATGGGCGGCAAGGGACAGG
>JBBITY010000074.1:7018-9720 GCA_037440565.1 Desulfurellales bacterium | reverse complement strand
CTGAGCTACAGCCCCGTCTTCGAAGGCTGTTACGTGTTAGGGTGTTAGCTGTTAAGCTGTTGCGGGTGAGGGTTTC
Source organism: Desulfurellales bacterium (assembly GCA_037440565.1). Lineage (GTDB taxonomy): Bacteria > Desulfobacterota > Binatia > HRBIN30 > CADEER01 > JBBITY01. The sequence continues at coordinate 9,644 of JBBITY010000074.1, read as the reverse complement.
TCTAACGCTTGAATCAAGCGGTTCAAGAGGCGGGCTACCGACTCCATTTGTTGCAGGACCGGAGTCGCCGTCTCCGGAGTGGCGAGGGTCAGGTCGATAACGAGCAGCAAATACGTCTCCAGTTCCCGGAGACTGCCCTGGGCAATTCGCAGGAAGTTGATGTAATCCCGCTTCGTCCCCCGACCACTGCCCTCCGCAATGTTGGCTGGAATCGACACCGCTGCGCGGCGAATCTGGCTGGTTATTCCGCACAGCTCCTCCTTCGGAAATCCCCTGGTCAGGAGGTAGCAGTCCCTGGCCAGACCCATCGCTTGCCGCCAGACCAGAAGACCACGGAAGGCCCGCGCTCCGCTGCGCTCCATTAGATGCTACATTATTAGCGTCATATTTATCTTCTCCTAACAACCTAACATCATAACAACCTAACAACTTCAACAGCGGTTCCCGCGGAACCGCTGCGGCCTGCCACAGGGCTTCGCGGCGCGTGAGACCAAACGCGGCGAAAGCGCCGATGTGCGCCAGGGTCTGCACTTCGTCGTCGCGCAAGCCGCAACGCGTGATCACGTCGGCAACGGAGGTGAACGGGCCTGTGGCGCGCTCTGCTTCGATGCGCTTGCCCGCCTCTTCGCGCAGGCCCGCGACGTAGCGCAAGCCGAGCCGCAGCGCCGGCTGCGGCTGGGCTTGCGCGAGGCTGTTCGCTGTTAGGCTGTTAGCTGTTAGGGGACTCGCGGGTTCTTCCCTAGCAGCGTAACCCCCTAACACCCTAACAGCCTGCTCCAGTTGGCACTTCCATCCCGAGCGCGTCACGTCGATCGGCCGGACGCGCAGGCCGTGGCGCTGGGCGTCCTTGACCAACGTCGCCGGGTGATAGAAGCCGAGCGGCCAGTTGTTGAGCATGGCGCAGGTGAACGCCGCCAGGTGATGGGCGCGCAGGTACGCGGAGGCGTAAGCAATGAGCGCGAAGCTGGCCGCATGGCTCTCGGGAAAACCGTAGAGCGCGAACGAGGTGATGGCGCGCACGACGTCATCCGCCGCTTTGCCAGTGATGCCGCGTGCCGCCAGGCCGTCGCGCAGGCGCGTCTCGATCTGCTTCATGCGCGCCACCGAGCGCTTGAACCCCATGGCGCGGCGCAATTCCTCGGCCTCGCCGCCGGTGAAACCCGCCAGCGCCATGGCCATGCGCAACAACTGCTCCTGAAACAGCGGCACGCCGAGCGTGCGCTTCAGAATCGGTTCCAGGTCCGGATGCGCGTAGGTGACCGGCTCGAGACCGTTGCGGCGCCGCAGGTACGGATGCACCATCTGCCCGACGATCGGTCCCGGGCGAATGATCGCCACCTCCACCACGAGATCGTAAAAGCGCTCCGGCTTCATGCGCGGCAAGGTGGCCATCTGGGCGCGGCTCTCGACTTGGAACACGCCGATGGTGTCGGCCTTCTGCAGCATGGCGTACACCTTGGGATCGTCCGGCGGCAGGTGCGCGAGATCGACGTCGATGCCCTCGTGGTCGCGCACCAGCGGGATGGCTTCTTCCAACACCGCGAGCATGCCGAGGCCGAGCAGATCGACCTTGATGATGCCGAGGTCGGCGCAGTCGTCCTTGTCCCACTGCACCACCACGCGCCCCGGCATGGCGGCGGGCTCCAGCGGCACCACCTCGTCAAGCCGGCCGGCGGCCATCACCATGCCGCCGGAGTGCTGGCCGAGATGGCGTGGCAGGTTCTCGATTTGCCCGACGAGATCGACCAGCCACCGCACGCGCGGCGCGGCTGGATCGATGCCGCCCGCTGCGAGCTGTGCGGCGAGATCGTCCTGATCGTCGCGGAACTCGAAGCGCTGCAGGAGCTTCGACAGCCGGTCGACCTGCTCGGTGCTGAAGCCGAGCACCTTGCCCACCTCGCGCACGGCGCTGCGCGCGCGATAGGTGATGACGTTGGCAGTCATCGCCGCGCCGCGCTCGCCGTAGCGGCGGTAGACATACTGGATGACCTTCTCGCGCTGCGCGCCGCTCGGCAGATCGATGTCGATGTCGGGCCACTCGCCGCGCTCCTCGGAGAGGAAGCGCTCGAACAGCAGCTCCATGCCGATCGGATCGACGGCGGTGATGCCGAGCGCGTAGCACACCGCCGAGTTGGCGGCCGAGCCGCGTCCTTGCGCGAGGATGTGCTGCTCCCGGCAGAAGCGCACGATGTCCCAGACGATGAGGAAATATCCGGCAAGGTCGAGCTTGCCGATGACGTGCAGCTCATGATCGAGCTGGCGGCGAATACGCGGCGTGAGCGCCCCGTAGCACTCGCGCGCGCCCGCATAGGTCAGCGCGCGCAAGTACCCGATCGGCGTCTCACCCGGCGGAAGCGGGTAATCGGGGAAGCGATAGCCGAGATGGTCGAGCGTGAACTCACATTGCTCGGCGATGCGACGCGTGTTGGCGATGGCTTCCGGCCGATCGCGAAACAGCGCCGCCATCTCCCGTGGCGGCTTGAGATGGCGCTCGGCGTTCTTCAGCAAGCGGCGGCCGGCGGCGTCGAGCGTGGTCTTCTCGCGCAGGCAGGTGAAGACATCGAGCACCCGCCGCTCGTCCGCCGTCGCATGGCGCACGTCGTTGGTGGCAACGAGGGGAATGCGA
>JBBITY010000074.1:3907-7003 GCA_037440565.1 Desulfurellales bacterium | reverse complement strand
TGCTCCGCCACGGCCATCAACGCGCGGTTGAGCCGTTCCTCGTCGGGATCGAGATGGCGCTGCAGGTCGAGGTAGAGGCGGTTGGGGAATAGCCGCTGCAGCCGCCCCACCGCCTCTTCCAAGGTGTTCGCTGTTAAGGTGTTGGCTGTTAGGAATCCCCATCCGCCCCTAACAGCGTAACCCCCTAACCCCCTGAGCCCCTGAGCCCCGGCGGGGCGGAACAGGCAGATCAGGCCGTCGGTGTGCCCTTCGAGGTCATCCCATGTCGCCGCCGCCGCGCCCTTCGGTGCGCGCAGCTTCACCTGCGTGAGCAGCCGGCACAGGTTGCGGTAGCCGGTGCGGTCGGCGACCAGAAGATACAGGGAGTTAGCTGTTAGGGATCTCTCCTCTTTTCCCGTCACAGCGCAACGGCCTAACAGCCTAACAGCCTGGGGCTGCGGCGGCGGGGCAAGAGTGACCTGGCATCCGACAAGAGCGCGCAGGCCGGCGCGCCGGGCCGCGTGATGAAAGCGCGGCGCGCCGTACACGCCGTCGCAATCGCCCAGCGCGAGCACCGGATACTCCAACGCCGCCGCGCGCGCGATGAGGTCTTCCGGCAGCGACGCGCCGTCGAGAAAGCTGAAGGCGCTGCGGCAGCGCAGCTCGACGTAGTCGGGAATCAAAATCTTCGATCCTTTTCACCGCGGAGACGCAGAGACGACGACCACGCATTCCTCGACCAGCAGATCGATTTTGAGATCTGCCGCGACTTGTCGTCCTTTGTACGCAACCGAGACCGGTTTCTGCCGCTCGAATTTCAAGCTCCCCAACTGGAACTCCACCGCCAGGCATTCTTCGTAAACGCTCTCCAATAACCCAGGCCCCAGAGCCCGATGTACTTCAATGGCCGCACCGACGATCTTCTCGGTCAGTTGATTCTCATTCATCTCTGTGCCTCTGCGTCTCTGCGGTGAAAGTATCTTGTCTTCCCGAGCGCGGGTGCTGGTCGCGGTAGTCGGCGCAGTCGCTCAGGCGGCCGGCGTACGGGCAGAAGCTGCGGATGACCTCGTCGTGGCAGCCGTAGGTGTAGGGATACGGGCGCACGTACGCAGAGGAAACGACGCTGCGCACTTCATGGGCGGAGAGTGGATGCGGTTGGCGGCGATTCCAGCTCTGCAAGAGGTCGAGCGTATCGCTCCGCGTGTATCCGGCCAGCCGAAACGCCGAGGCGAGGCGGATGGCGATGTTGTTGCGGTTGCCGGGCGCAACCAGCGCCTGCCACATCGCCAGGCGCGCGGCACAGAGCGCTGCCTCTGGCGCGGCGGGAGGCGCGCCGAACCGATATGGATGCGGGCCGCGTTCGCGCCGCAACGCGCGGCGCGCGCGCCCGAACATCTCGACCAGCGCCGGCACGGCCTGCACAGCTTCAACGGGCAGCAGCCCCGCCGCCGTCACCCCCGGTAAGGGCCGGGGCGCCCGCGCCAGAGCCTGAATCTCGGCCATCGGACACGTGCGCAGCTCCTCGGCGCTGAGCGGAACCTTGTACAACCCGCTGCCGGCGTGGCGGGTGTTGGGCAGGCGCAGGAGGCGCACCTTGTCGCCGATCGCCAGATCGAACGACGGCCGCGCCGCGTCGGGCAGCATGCGCAGAATGTCCAGACGCAAGCGGGAGAAAAGCCGGTGGAGGTCGCGGGTGGGAGCGACGCGGCCGAACGCCCGCGTGTCGATGAGCAGGTGAAAGCCCTTGGCACCGCTGAAATAGACGTGCACGGCCGCCGGCGGCACCTGCCAGCGCTCGACCAGCACGTCGTAGGTGCGCCGCGCCAGATCGAGCGCCGCGGCCGGGGCTGTGTCCGGCGGGTGAGCATCGATGTCGAGCGGCAGGAACGGCGCCCACACCCGACCGTCGTACCCGGCGATGGAGGGCCGGCCGTCGACGCGATGCTCGGCCAGGAACAACAGGATGTCGTCGGCGAAATGGAAGATGCTGGCGTAGCACTCCTCGGCACCGTACTGCGCCACCAGTCCCGCGACCTCGTCGACCGTCACGACCCGATTGCGAAATCCCGGCTGCGCCCGCGCCGCAAAGTCCACGTACCGGTAGCGCGTCAGGCGCCGTTTTTCGCTCCGCAAAGCTTGAATCTCCGGGCGCATCGCGACATGCTGTCCTATGGTCGAATCATCCGGCGAACCCGCCGGCAACGAAATCCCAACGCATCGACCACTCAAACCGCCTTCGAACGCCGCCATCCGCGCCTTGCTCGGCCCCGCCTGGAGTCGGTATCGAACGGCGCTCAAAGGCCTGGCGGCGATGGAACTGACCCCCGAGTTCTACCGCTACTCCTCGAGCGGCGGCTGGGCGGTGCGCTTCCAGATCGACCACGTCACCGGCTGCGCGCTGTACCTGGCGAATTCGCTGACTGGCCTGGTCGCCGTTGGCGCGCGGACGGAGGCCGCCTTGCGCGCCAACCCGAGGCGCGACGAGCAGAAGCAGATCCTGCGCTTGGTGTTGGCGACGCCCCGCCGGGGCTCGGTGCGGTGGGTGAAGATGCCCCTGCGCGGTCAAGAAGACGTGCGCCGGTTCCTGTCCCTGGTCGAAACCACGCTGCAGCTGCGGCACGCCTCGCCAACGTCGCTCAATCATACACCCCCTCCACAAACCACCGCTGCTGCCCGAGGTCGCAAAAGATCCGATACACCGCCCCGTCGCTCAATTGCACGTCGTAGTAGTCGCGGTTGAAGGATTCGGCGCGCCACCCCTCGCCTTGCACGCGCCACGGACCGGCGGCAATCACCACGCGCCCGCTGCAGCGGTACGGGCAAGCACCCCCCCGCGACACCTCGGCCAGCCGCACGAAATCCAACTGGCCACGATCGCAAAAGACCTCCAACGCCCGCGGCGGCCGGATCGCACGCAAAGCAAGCTGGGTACCGTCTCCCCTCTCCCCTCTCCCGTCTCCCACCTCCCCCCGGTCCCCGAATGGTGCCAGCCCGTACGCATCGGGTCGATGCGAGTCCTCGACCACCGGCACGCCGACCCGGTCGGTGCCGCACAAGGCCGCGAGGCGGGCCAACGTCGTCGCTCGGAGAAGCAGACGGACGGGAGTACGTAGAGAA
>JBBITY010000074.1:0-3897 GCA_037440565.1 Desulfurellales bacterium | reverse complement strand
CGTCGCTAGTTGCGCGGGTGCAGGGCCGTTGGGACGAAACAGGTCGAGTTGGGCCGGACGCAAGCGCTCGGGGACGGCGGCGAGGCGGAGCGCTTCGACCGCGGCCGACGGCGGGTGCGCTTCGAGGTGGAGGCGCACCAAGGTCAGCAGGACCTTGCTGTCGTTGCTGGGGGCAGCCACCGCCACCGTGCGCTCGTCGCGTCCGCGGTTCACCAGCCCGAGCCCCAGGCGCAGATCGCCGCACACCAGGCCGCGCACCGCAAGGCGCTCGGTGAGCCGATCGAGCAGCGTTCGCACGACGAAGAGGAATGGCTCGATTGATTCGATCCCGTACTCCAGCTCCATCGCCTCCTCGAAGTGCAAGGGCAGCGGCCGCGGCACAAACGGCGCCTCGTCCTCGCCACGCGCGCGGCGCGCCAGGAGTGCTCCCTCCGGCCCCAGTCGCGTCGCCACGGCGCTCGCGGGCAGCGCAGCGAGATCGCCGAGGCGGCGAATCCCCCAGCGCGCGAACGTCTCCTGCAAGACCGGGCTGGGCGCGAGCACGTGCACCGGCAAAGGCGCCAGAAACTGCCATTCCTCATGCGGCGGGATCACCGCGATCCCCCCGCCCTCCCGCGCCGCAAGGTGTGCGGCCAGCTTGGACGACGCGATGCCGATGGAGGCGTCGAGACCGAGCCGCGCGGCGCGCGCCACCAGGGTGCGCGCCAGCTCCTGCTCGGAACCATGGACGGCGCCCAGTCCATCGACATCGAAATACACCGTTCCGCAACCGCCGTCTTCCACTCGCGGAGAGCACGAGTAGGCCACGTCGCACAGCGCCGCCTGCGCGACGCGCTCGGCATCGGCCGAGGCCACGCGCAACACGAGATCGGCAGCAATCGCCAGACTCTGCGCGGCACTGCATCCGGCCGCGACTCCGCGTGCCGCCGCTTCCGGGGAGCACGCGATGACCCGTGCCCGCGGCCCCGGACCATCGGTAATGACGAGCGCCGCCCCGCGCAACTCGGGATCGGCACGCAGCCACGCGGCAAGGGGGAAGTCGGGAACAAGGATGCAGGCCAGGCGCATGTTCGGCTCTCAGCGATCAGCTCGTGAATAGAGCCGTCAGGCTGACTGCTGACCGCTGACCGCTGATCTTGTCGCGCACGAGTTGCGCCCGCGACGCCAGCCCTTCGAACAGTCCCCGGTCCCAGCGCGGGCGCTGTACGGTGAGTGCGATACTCAAAGCGGCGAAGCTGCCGGCGACGCGGTGCGGGGCGAGCAGGACGAGCGCCGTTCCCGCCCGCTTGGCTCCCCGCTGCAGCCGGGCCCATACCTGCAGGGGCAGCGCGGATGTGCCGGAGATGTCGAGATCGAGCACCACCAGGCCGAAACCGCCGGCGCTGAGGATCAGCTCGGTGCACTTGAGGCCGGCTCGCAACGACGGCGGACGCACCCACAGGACGCGATCGAGATCGGCGCCCGCCGCCCAGAGCGTGGCGGGATGCAGGGCATCGGGCAAATCGACCACCGCCGTCACTTCGCCGCGGCGCGTACTCGCCGCCAGCAGGGCAGCGACCAAAGCGGTGCGCCCGCTGGACGGCGCTCCGACGATTTCGCTCAGATGCCCGCGCGGCACGCCGCCGCCGCACAGGGCATCCACCAATGGGATGCCCGTGGCGAAGCGCCGGATCGGCTCGACCGGGGCCGAGCCGATCCACACCTTGCCGGGGAGCGGCAAGGAGGCGACACGAAGGCGGCGCTGTGAGGTGGAGACCAGCACGCGCCTATTTTCGCTAAATTTTCGCTCCTATGCAACCGGGAGACTGAGCGCTGGTGAAAAAAATCCAGGCGGGGACAGGCTCTCACACCGGCGGACCGACGGGAGCAGTGCTCCCGCCGCCCTCGAGACTGGAGCCGCGCCGCACCGACACCGTTCTTGAGGGGTCGAGCCTCGCCCCACCCCGAGGGATTCTTCACGAGCTCTCACGTCTCAACTAAAGCGCCCCCCCTGGCGCAGCGCTTCGTACACGACAACCGCCACGGCGTTGGCGAGATTCAGACTGCGGACGTGCGGGCTGAAGATCGGAATGCGGAAGGTTGCCTGCTCATACGCAGTCAGGATCTCAGCGGGGAGGCCGCGCGTCTCGCCGCCGAAGGCGAGGTATGTCTCTCGCGCCGCTGTGTACGGAGCCGTGAGATAGTTGCGCGTCGCGCGCGCGGAAAAACAGAACACCGCCGGCGGCTGCGCTTGCGCCACGAAGGCGGTCCAATCGTCGTGCACGACCAGATCGACGTACGGCCAGTAGTCCAACCCGGCCCGCCTGAGATAGCGGTCGTCGAGCGAGAAGCCGAGCGGCCGGACCAAATGCAGCCGGGTGCCCGTCGCGGCACAGAGACGCGCGATGCTCCCGGTGTTCGGCGGAATCTCCGGGTGTACAAGCACCACGTGAAGTCGCGATGTGGCTTCAGGCGCGCTCAATGCGATGTGCGACTCCTCCCGCGCGGAGGACGAAACACCCCGGACTCGCCTCGGCAATGTGCGGCGCCAACTGATAGTACGCCGGGCGCAGGAAGCGGGCTCGCTCGCGGCCACCTTTGACCCGGCAGTACAGGACGTCTCCCGCTCCGACGTGCAGGCTCGGGAGGGCGAGATCTTCGGTGCTGGAGTCGTTCAGCTCGATGCGGACGGTGCCAGCTCCATCGACGGTTGCACCCACGACGACGTACGGTGTGTCCTCGACGTCGACCGGCGTGCGCTCCGACCCGATTTCCAGGAAGTAATTTCCTCCGGGCGCTCGCCGCAAATGGCGTGCGAACAGCGCGGCAATCCGGACGTTTGTGATCGGTTCGCCGTCCGCGTACCAGCGCCCGTCGCGCCCGAAGCGAATCGTGGCGTTCTCTATCGTGTAGTAGCCCGCCCGCGCCACCGCCACGCCCTCACCGACAGCGTCATCCCGGAAACAAAAAGAGTTTTCGCATGGCCGTTCCCTCGGGTTGGAAGACTGCCGAACGCGACCGGATCACGCGCTGGACCTTGCGGCGGGATCGCTGTCAATCACCAGCGTGACGGGTCCGTCGTTGAGCAGGCTGACCTGCATGCGGGCGCCGAATCGCCCGCACACGGCCGGAATGCCCTGCCCTGCAATCCGTTCGATCACCCGGCGATAGAGCGTCTCGGCAAGCGGCCGGCCCGCAGCGGCCGTGAACGAGGGCCGGCGGCCCTTGCGCGCGTCGCCGTAAAGAGTGAACTGGGAGATCACCATGATCGCTCCGCCGACGTCGCGCACCGACTGGTCGAACTTCCCGGCGGCATTTTCGAAGATGCGGAGGCCCACCAGCTTGTCGGCCATCCAATCGGCCTCCTGTTCGGCGTCACCGACCGCCACGCCAAGCAGGACGAGCAGGCCGCGGCCGATCTGGCCCACGATCTCGCCATCGACAGACACGGAGGCGCGAGCGACGCGCTGTACCACGGCGCGCATGTGCCGTGGCCGTTCCCTTACCACTCCCCCTCTTCACCTTCGTCCTCGTCGTCCTCCCACTCCCCCTCGTCCTCTTCCCCCTCCTCCTCCTCGTCCTCCTCCTCTTCTTCCTCCTCCCAGTCCTCCTCCTCTTCATCGCGGCGCCGAACCAGATTCCACTCGTCGTGCATTCAGTCCTCCTTCAGCGACCGTTTTGGCGGCCCAGACGCCGGTGGAAAGCGCTGGTGCTCCGGCTCTCGGAACACCCTCAGCACCTCTCCGCCTGCGCTACGGCTGCGGCGCTTGTAACCGCCCTCCGTGCGGTTGTCAATTTGCAGGTCGGAGAACGGCCCAGCCGTGCTTCGACAAGCCTGCCCCGAGGAATTTCGGCGGGACGTTTGAACAGCGACAATTATTTCTGCCGGTTCGACGACAATTAGAATTGCCGGTTGGA
>JBBITY010000073.1:9333-10982 GCA_037440565.1 Desulfurellales bacterium | reverse complement strand
CGGGCGCGCGCGCGCCGGCAGTATCCGCTCGCCGCTGTGGGTGGGTGGTGCGACGATCTTCGGCCCGCAACCGCGCGACTATTCGTACCGGATGCCGGCCAGCGCCCGGAAGGCGGCGTTGCGCGCGGCGCTCGCCCTCAAGGCCAAGGCGGACCAACTCGTGGTGCTGGACAAGATCGAGGTCGACCCGCCGAAGACGAAGACGGTGGTGAAGATGCTTGCCGACCTCGGCCTGTCGAGTGCACTGGTCATCACGGACGGCGCGAACGCGAACCTCGAGCGCGCGGCGCGCAATCTCCCGCGCGTCAAGGTGGTGCGGGCAGCCGGTGCCAACGTGTACGACATCCTATGCTACCAACACTTGGTCCTCACCCGCGATGCGGTGACGGCGCTGAGTGGGAGGGTGATGGCGTGAGAGACATCTACGGCGTTATCACCGCCCCGCTGATCACCGAGAAGGGGACGCTGGTCAACAGCGAAGGGAATCAGGTGGTGTTTCGCGTGCGCCGCGAGGTGAACAAGGAAGAGATCCGCCGTGCGATCGAGGCGTTGTTCAAGGTCCGCGTCGTCAAGGTGCGCACGATGAACTACCTTGGCAAGAAGCGGCGGGTAGGCCGCACCATCGGGCGCCGCCCCGCCTGGAAGAAGGCCTACGTCACACTCGCTGAAGGACAACGGATCGACTTCTTCGAAGCGGTGTAGAACACCCATGCCCATCCGGCAGTACAAGCCAACCTCCTCCAGCCGTCGGGGCCAGAGCGTCGCGGATTTCTCCGAACTCACTGCCAAGGCGCCGGAACGTTCGCTCCTGGCGCCGCAGCTCCGTACGGGCGGGCGCAACGCATTGGGACGCATGACCGTGCGCCATCGCGGGGGGGGACACAAGCGGCGCTATCGCATCGTCGATTTCAAGCGCACGAAGGAAGGCGTGCCGGCCCGAGTGGCGGCGATCGAATACGATCCCAACCGGTCCGCACGCTTGGCCCTGCTCCACTACGCGGACGGCGAGAAGCGCTACATTTTGGCCCCCATCGGCCTCCGCGTCGGGGATGCCGTGCAAGCGGGGCCGGGCGCCGACATCAAGCCCGGAAACGCCATGCCGCTGTCGCAGATTCCACTCGGCACGATCGTCCACAACGTCGAGCTGCGGCCCGGCCGCGGGGGCCAGCTCGGGCGCGGCGCCGGCGCGGCGATCCAGTTGATGGCGAAGGAAGGCAACAACGCTCTGCTCAAGTTGCCGTCCGGGGAGCTGCGCCTTGTACAGGGGACGTGCCGGGCCACGATCGGACAGGTCGGCAATCTCGATCACGCGAACATCTCGCTCGGCAAGGCGGGCCGTTCCCGCTGGCTCGGCCGCCGGCCGCGGGTGCGCGGCGTGGCGATGAATCCCGTCGACCACCCGCACGGTGGCGGAGAGGGCAAGTCGAAGGGCAACCATCCGCAGACGCCGTGGGGCCAGCCCACCAAGGGCTATCGGACCCGCCACAATCCCCGCACCGACCGGTACATCATCAAGCGGCGTGGGTGACAGGAGGAGCCGTGGCACGCTCGATCAAAAAAGGTCCGTTCGTCGACAGTTATCTATTGAAAAAAGTCGAAGCGCTCGCCACCACCGGCGAGAAACGGATCGTGCGGACGTGGTCGCGCCG
>JBBITY010000073.1:8851-9288 GCA_037440565.1 Desulfurellales bacterium | reverse complement strand
GGCCGGAAGTTTATCCCCGTCTACGTGTCCGAGAATATGGTTGTCCATAAACTGGGCGAGTTCGCCCCCACCCGGACGTTCCACGGCCATTCGGGCGATCGCAAAGCCGAGGTCAAGGGGGCGGTGAAAGCTTGAGGCATGGAAGCGCGAGCCATCAGCCGATACGTGCGGATTGCGCCGCGCAAGGCGCGGCTGGTCGCAGACTTGGTGCGCGGCAAGCCCGTTGGCGAAGCCCTGGGTATCCTGCACCACCTCCCCAAGAAAGGAGCGCGACTGCTGACCAAGGTGCTGAAGTCGGTGGTTGCCAATGCCGAGAATACGCAGCGGGTTGATGTCGACCGGCTCTACATCAAACGCATCACCGTCGACGAAGGGCCGACCGCCAAGCGCTTCATGCCGCGCGCACATGGCCGCGCCACGCGAATTCGCAAGCGCAG
>JBBITY010000073.1:1660-8841 GCA_037440565.1 Desulfurellales bacterium | reverse complement strand
CGACGAGTCGCAGCGGTAGGAGTCGGGATGGGGCAGAAGACGCACCCGCGGGGCTTTCGCCTCGGCATCATCGAACAGAGTGACTCGAAGTGGTTCGCGCGCCGCGACTACAGCGGGCTGCTACACGAGGACCTGCGCGTTCGGCGCTTTCTCAAAGAGCGCCTGTACCACGCGGGCATTTCCAAAGTGGAGATCGAGCGCGCCGCCAACAAGGCGAAGATCAACATCTATACGGCTCGGCCGGGCATCGTGATCGGCAAGAAAGGCGCCGAGATCGAGAAGCTGAAGAGCGAGCTCAGCCGGCTGACGGACAAGGAGACCTTCATCAACATCCACGAGGTGCGCCGGCCGGATTTGGATGCACAGCTGGTGGCGGAGAACGTCGCGCTCCAACTGGAACGGCGGGTGGCCTTCCGCCGCGCCATGAAGGAAGCCGTCAGCCGCGGCATGCGGATGGGGGCGCAGGGCATCAAGGTTCAGTGCAGTGGCCGGCTGGGCGGCGCCGAGATCGCCCGCTCGGAGTGGTACCGCGAAGGGCGCGTGCCGCTCCATACGCTGCGCGCGGACATCAGCTACGGCCTGGCGGAGGCCAAGACCACCTACGGGGTCATCGGCGTCAAGGTGTGGATCTTTCGCGGCGAGGTCCTGTCCCGCCACGAGGAAGAGCAGAAGCCCGGGCTGGGCGTCTGAGCCGGCCGCAGTTGTGATCGACCATGTTGGCACCAAAGAAAGTCAAGCACCGCAAGTGGCAGAAGGGCCGGATGCGCGGCACCGCGTATCGCGGCGCGACGTTGGCCTTTGGCGACTTCGGCTTGCAGGCGACGGATCGCGGTTGGCTCTCCGCCCGCGAGATCGAAGCGGCGCGTGTTGCGCTGACCCGCCACATCAAGCGCGGCGGCCGGGTGTGGATTCGGGTGTTCCCCGATAAGCCGTTGACGAAAAAGCCTGCGGAGACGCGCATGGGCAAGGGCAAAGGATCACCCGAGATGTGGGTGGCGGTGGTCAAACCAGGGCGGGTCATCTTTGAAATGGAAGGGGTCAGCGAGGGCGTCGCCGCGGAGGCCATGCGGCTCGCGGCGCACAAGCTCTCGATTCCCACGCAGGTGCTACGGCGGCCGGGAGTGGAGCATGCGGGTTAGGGAGATACGCGACCTGAGCGATCAGGAGCTGGCGGTGAAAGAGCGCGAGCTGCGGGAGACCCTGTTTCGCCTGCGCCTGCGCCGGGGCAGCAATCAGCTCGACAGCCCCGCCGCCCTGAAGCAGGCGCGCGCCGACATCGCCCGGATCAGAACGGTGCAAAGTGAGCGGGCCCGCAAGGCCCGCGTGGAACAGGCGGAATGATGCGCGGGAAGGCCAAGGTTCGCGAAGGTGTAGTGGTCAGCGACAAGATGGACAAGACCGTTGTGGTCGCCGTCCAGCGCTTGGTCAAGCATCCCCGATACACGAAGTATCTCAAGCGGCGCGCCCACTACAAAGCGCACGACGAGAAGAACCGCTGCCGCGTCGGGGACCGCGTGCTGATTGCCGAAACGCGGCCGCTGAGCAAGGAGAAGCGTTGGCGCGTGCGAACGATCCTGGAAAGGGCGACTTCCTGAGGAGGCTGGTCGGCGTGGGGGCCCGTGGGAGCGATCATGGTGCAGTCGGAAACAGTGTTGGATGTGGCGGACAATTCGGGGGCGCGCCGAGTGCTGTGCATCAAAGTGCTCGGCGGATCACGCCGAAAGTATGCCTCGTTGGGTGACGTGATCGTGGTGTCGGTCAAGGAAGCGAATCCCAATGCGAAGGTGAAGAAAGGCGACGTGATGAAGGCCGTGATCGTGCGGACCAAGAAAGAAGTGGGCCGCTCGGATGGCTCGTACATTCGCTTCGACACGAACTCGGCGGTGCTGATCGACAACCAGCGCGAGCCCATCGGCACCCGCATCTTCGGGCCGGTCGCGCGCGAGCTGCGCGCAAAACAGTTCATGAAGATTCTCTCGCTGGCGCCCGAGGTGCTGTAACGGAGCTAGATGATGCGGGCGCGAATTCGCAAGAACGATCTGGTGATGGTGATCACGGGCCGGGATCGCGGCAAGACGGGCAAGGTCCTGCGCGTGATGCCGGAAAAGCAACGGGCGCTGGTCGAACGCCTCCATCTCGTCAAGCGGCACACCAAGGCGCGTGGTCCCCAGAGCCCCCATGGTATCGTTGAAAAGGAGGCCCCGCTCCATCTTTCGAACCTCATGATCATGTGCGACAGGTGCAACGCGCCGGTGCGCATGGGCAAGCGCATCCTCGACGGCGGCCGCTCGGTGCGCGTCTGCCGCCGCTGCGGCGATCAGCTCGACCGGTGAGGTCATGGCTCGGCTGCACGAGCGCTATCGGCGCGAGATCGTACCCCAGTTGATGAAAGAGCTGGGGTACAAGAACGTCAACCAAGTTCCGCGTCTGGAAAAGATCGTCCTCAACATGGGGTTGGGCGAAGCCATTCAGAATGCCAAGGCGATGGATGCGGCCGTGGCGGACCTGACCGCCATCGCCGGGCAGAAGCCGGTGGTGACCAAGGCCCGCAAGGCGATCGCCAACTTCAAGCTGCGTGAGGGGATGTCGATCGGTTGCATGGTGACCCTGCGCGGCCCGCGCATGTACGAGTTCCTCGATCGCTTGCTCAACCTCGCGCTGCCCCGCGTGCGCGACTTCCGGGGCGTGTCGGACCGCTCATTTGACGGGCGCGGCAATTACTCGATCGGCATCCGCGAGCAAATCATTTTTCCCGAGATTGATCTCGACAAGGTCGACAAGATTCGAGGCCTCACGGTGTCGATCATCACGACCGCCAGAACCGACGCCGAGGGCAAAGCTCTGCTGAAAGCCCTCGGCGTGCCTTTCCGGGCGTAGGAGGGACCTGTGGCAAAGACGTGTCTGCGCGTGAAGGCGCAACGCCCACCGAAGTTCAAGGTGCGCCAGTACAACCGCTGCCCAGTGTGCGGCCGACCGCGGGCCTTTTACCGCCGCTTCCGCCTGTGCCGCTTGTGCCTGCGGGATCTGGCGCGCAAGGGCCAAATTCCCGGCCTGACGAAAGCAAGCTGGTAGGACCGCCTATGTCGATGACCGATCCCATCGCCGACTTGCTCTGCCGCCTGCGTAACGGCGCCCGCGCCCGCAAGGAGTACGTCGATTGCCCGTGGTCGGTGATCAAGGAGCGCATCGTGCGCGTCCTGATCGCGGAGGGCTTCCTGCAGGACTGCAGCATCATCGAGGCGGGGGCGAAGAAGGACCTGCGCGTCTGGCTGCGTTATGACCAAGCGCAACGACCGGTGATCAGCGGTCTGGAGCGGGTGAGCCGGCCGAGTCGCCGCGTGTACGTGCGTGCCAAGGCGATGCCGTCGGTGCGCCGCGGAATGGGCGTCAACATTCTGTCCACCCCGTTGGGCGTGCTGCCCGACCGCGAAGCCGTGCGCCAGAATGTCGGCGGCGAGTTGCTCTGCTCCGTGTGGTAGGAACGAGATGTCACGAGTCGGAAAACTCCCGATCCAAATCCCGAGCGGCGTCACGGTGCGACAGGAAGGCGGCGCCGTGTTCGTCGAGGGACCAAAGGGAAGCTTTCGCCACGAGGTGCCGGCGAGGATCGCCGTGGCGGTCGATGGTGGCCTCATTCGGGTCACTCGGCAGGACGAGGAGCGCCAGACCCGAGCACTGCACGGGTTGACACGCCAACTGCTGGCGAATTTGGTCGCTGGCGTGAGCACTGGGTTTACGCGCACGTTAGAGATCGTCGGCGTCGGATACCGCGCGGAACTCAAGGACAACGCGATCCAGTTCACTCTCGGCTACTCGCATCCGATCCTCTACCAACTGCCGCCGGGGGTGCAGGCGAAGGTGGACAAGCAGACCGTGGTGACCCTCGAGGGCAACAATCGGCAGTTGCTCGGTGAGGTCGCCGCGCAGATCCGGGCGCTCCGCCCGCCTGAACCGTACAAAGGCAAAGGCATCAAGTACGCGGACGAGCGCATTCGCCGCAAGGCGGGTAAGGCCGCCAGCACCGCGGGGAGGTAAACGATGGCGATGTTGCCGAAACAAGTCGCACGGCTAGCGCGCCAGGCGCGCGTGCGGCGCCGCGTTCGGGGGACGGACGAGCGGCCGCGATTGTGTGTGTACCGGAGCAACCGGCACATGTACGCGCAGATTATCTCGGACCAAAGTGGCCGCACGCTGGTGGCTGCCTCGACCCTGAAGGACGAGGGAACAACCGGCAACCGCGCAGCGGCGCGGCGCGTCGGGGAGCGGATCGCGCAGCTCTGCCTCGAGCGCAACATTCGCGAGGTCGTTTTCGACCGCAACGGGTTCCTCTTCCACGGGCGCGTCAAGGAAATCGCCGAAGGCGCCCGAGCCGCCGGCCTGAAGTTCTGAGGAGAACGCCATGGCAATGGGGCGAGGCCGCGAGCGGATCGAGATTCAAGGCGTGGAGTTCAAAGAGAAGGTCGTGCACATCAACCGAGTCGCCAAAGTGGTGAAGGGCGGCCGCCGATTCAGCTTCGGCGCTCTCGTCGTGGTCGGTGATCAGAACGGCCGCGTGGGATATGGCTTGGGGAAGGCCAAGGAAGTTCCGGAGGCGATTCGCAAAGCGATCGAAGCAGCCAAGAAGTCGCTCACCACTGTCCCGATTCTCAAGGGCACGATTCCGTACGACGTCAAGGGGCGCTACGGTGCCGGCCACGTTCTGCTGCGTCCCGCCGCGGAAGGGACCGGAGTCATCGCCGGCGGCGGCGTGCGGGCGGTGGTGGAGTTGGCCGGCATTCGCAACGTGCTCTCGAAGTGCATCGGATCGAACAATCCACATAACATGGTGAAGGCGACGGTCGCGGCGCTCCAGCAACTGCAATTGCCCGAGGAGGTCGCGTCCCGGCGCGGCCGGACACCCGAAGAGCTGAGCGCGTGAGGGCGGTATGGCAGAGGCTGGAACACTCAAGGTGACACTGGTGGCAAGTCCCATCGGGCAGACGCAGCGCCAGCGGCAAACGCTGCGCGGCCTGGGATTGACCAGGGTGGGCAAGACGGTGGCGGTGCCCGATAATCCCCCCACGCGCGGGATGATCCGCAAGGTGGCGCATCTCGTACGGGTGGAGTCCTGACGCATGGATCTCAGCAACCTCTCGCCCGCGAAGGGCGCGAATAAGGCGCGCAAGCGCGTCGGCCGCGGGCCGGGGTCCGGCCACGGCAAGACGGCCGGGCGCGGTCACAAGGGCCGCGGCGCTCGTTCGGGCGGAAACACGCCGCCCGGTTACGAAGGCGGACAGATGCCGTTGCAGCGCCGCTTGCCCAAGCGCGGTTTCCGCAATCCGTTCCGGCGTGAGTTCGTAGTTGTGAATCTCCAGGAACTCGAAGCGCGCTTCGATCGCGACGCGGTCGTCGATCCGGCGGCGCTGGCAGCGCGCGGGCTGCTGCGCCGGGGGCGCCCGGTCAAGATTCTCGGACAGGGCGAGCTGACCAAGCCCTTGACGGTGAAAGCGCACGCGTTCAGCGAGCGCGCCCGGACGCGCATTGCGGCGGCTGGGGGCCAGACCGAGGTGATCGGCCGTGCTTGAGGGGTTCCAGAACGCTTCCCGCATACCCGAGCTCCGCCGGCGATTGCTCTTTACCTTTGCGATGCTCGCCGTCTACCGGGTGGGCGTCGCGATTCCGACGCCGGGTATCAACGGAAAGGCCCTAGCGGAGTTCTTCGAGGGGGCGCGCGACGTGCTCGGGCTCGTCGACCTCATGTCCGGCGGGGCCTTGGAGCAGTTCTCGATCTTCGCCCTCGGCATCATGCCGTACATCAGCGCGTCGATCATCCTGCAACTGCTGACGGTGGTCATCCCCCACCTCGAGCGCTTGTCGAAGGAAGGCGAGGTTGGACGGCGCAAGATCACCCAGTACACGCGGTACGGGACGGTGGTTCTGTCGATCATCCAGAGCCTGTTCATCAGCATCGGCTTGGAGCACGTCACGGCCCGCAGTGGGGCGCCCGTCGTTTTCGATCCCGGGTGGGCGTTTCGCCTCATGACCGTGATCACCCTCAGCTCCGGAACCGCATTCATCATGTGGCTCGGCGAGCAGATTTCGGAGCGCGGCATCGGCAACGGCATTTCGCTCATCATCTTTGCCGGCATCGTCGCCCGGCTGCCGTCCGCCGTGAGGACGACGGCGCAGTTCGTGCGCGAGGGCGAACTGGGCATCCTCGTCTTCCTGGGGTTGCTCGCCCTCATGGTGCTCGTGGTCGGGGTCATCATCTTCGTCGAGCGCGGGCAACGGCGCATCCCGGTGCAGTATGCGAAACGCGTCGTCGGCCGGCGGATGTACGGCGGTCAGAGTTCGCACCTGCCGCTCAAGGTCAATACCGCCGGGGTCATCCCGCCGATTTTCGCTTCTTCGCTGCTGGTCTTTCCGGCCTCCATCGCCGGCATCGTCCAGCAGCCATGGGCGCAGACCGCCTCGGACTACCTCTCGCCGGGGCGCGGTGTGTACAACGTCCTGTACGTCGCGTTGATCATCTTTTTTGCGTATTTCTACACCGCCGTGACCTTCAATACCGGCGACGTGGCGGAGAACATGAAGAAGTTTGGCGGGTTCATCCCGGGCATCCGACCAGGGCAGCGGACGGCGGAGTTCATCGACCGGGTCCTGGTGCGCATCACCCTCGGCGGAGCGCTCTACATCGCTGCAGTTTGCGTGTTGCCGACCATTCTCATCAGCCGCTTCAATGTGCCCTTCTACTTTGGCGGGACCGCGTTGCTCATCGTTGTCGGTGTTGCACTCGATACGGTCGCCCAGATCGAGACCCACATGTTGACGCGCAGTTACCAGGGCTTCATGCGCCGCGGCCGTCTGCGGGGGCGGCGAGGCTAAGCGAGGGAGCAGCGGACGTGGACACCATGGCGATAGTGAGGTCCACACGAGTGCCCGTGCAGGCGCGGCTGGAGGAACACGGGGGGGCGCGGCGAGGTCCCGGCCTGGCGGACGGCCGTGCGGCGCACCGGTGACGGCGCGGGGGCCCATTTCGCGATGCGGATAATTCTGCTAGGCGCACCAGGTGCCGGCAAAGGCACCCAGGCCAAATTGATCCAAGAACACTTGGCGGTTCCGCATATCTCCACTGGCGACTTGCTCCGCGAGGCGGTGGCGAACCAGACGGCGCTGGGGGCCGCGGCGAAACAGTATATGAA
>JBBITY010000073.1:0-1619 GCA_037440565.1 Desulfurellales bacterium | reverse complement strand
ATCGTGATCGACATTCTGGAACAGCGCGTGCACCAGGGTGACTGCGAGGGCGGCTTTGTGCTCGACGGGTTTCCCCGCACCGTTGCGCAGGCCGAGGTGCTGAGCGCGATGCTGCGTCGCCGGAATCAGCACGCCGACCACGTGCTGTGTCTGCAGGTCCCGCGGCAGGAGCTCATCCGGCGCCTTGCCGGACGCCGCACTTGCCGGCACTGCGGGACCATGTACCATGTTGTGTTCGAACCCCCACGGGAAGCCGACATTTGCGATCGATGCCGCGGGCCGCTTTTTCAGCGCGACGACGATCGGGAGGAGACCGTGGCGGCGCGTCTGGAGGTGTACGAGCGGGCGACGGCTCCGCTGTGCGACTACTACCGCGCCCGCGGCCTGCTGCGCGAGGTGGATGGCACCGGAGATGCCCAGGAGGTCCTGGCCCGCGTCATGAGGGTACTGGGCGGCCGCCGATGATCGAGCTCAAGTCGCCACCTGAGATCGCAACCATGCGCCGCGCGAATTTAATCGTCGCCGAAGTGCTCGACGAACTTGCGCGCGCGGCACGCCCCGGTGTGACCACGCAGGAGCTGGACCGAATCGCCGATGAGTTGACCCGCAAGCGGGGTG
The DNA here is from genome assembly GCA_037440565.1 of Desulfurellales bacterium. Taxonomy (GTDB): domain Bacteria; phylum Desulfobacterota; class Binatia; order HRBIN30; family CADEER01; genus JBBITY01. The sequence continues at coordinate 1,001 of JBBITY010000073.1, read as the reverse complement.
GCCGGCCGGCCTTCAAGGGATACGTGGTCGGCGACCGCGTGTTTCCATCGTCGCTGTGCATTTCCATCAACGACGAGGTGGTCCACGGGATTCCCTCGCGCGATCGAGTCCTGCGGGATGGAGACATCGTGAGCCTCGATTTCGGCGTGTTCTTTGAGGGGTATTACGGTGATGCGGCGCGCACGATCGCCGTCGGCCGGATCGACGCAGAGGCGGAGAAGCTGCTGGCGGTCACAGAGAGGGCGCTGTGGGTGGGCATCGCCGAGGCGCGGCCGGGCCGGCGGCTCGGCGACCTCTCGGCAGCGATCCAAGAGCATGTGGAGAAGGAAGGGTTTTCGGTCGTGCGCGACTTCGTCGGGCACGGGATCGGGAAACGTTTGCACGAGGAACCCCAGGTTCCGAACTACGGGGTGCGCGACCGCGGCGTGCGCCTGCGCGAGGGGATGGTGTTGGCAATCGAGCCGATGGTCAACGCCGGCGGACCCGACGTACGGATCAAACCGGACGGGTGGACGGCGGTGACCCAGGACGGCCGCCGGTCAGCCCACTTCGAGCACTCCGTGGCGATAACGGATAACGGACCGTATGTGTTGAGTCGGCCCTGAGGGCGTGATGGCGCAATCACTGGCAGCGCGGACGGAGGAGTGAATCGTGAAGGTTAGAGCCTCGATCAAGGCCGTGTGCAAGGAGTGCAAGATCATTCGGCGCCGGGGGGTGGTGCGCGTGGTGTGCAGCAACCCGCGCCACAAACAACGACAAGGGTGAGCAGGAGCGCAAGATGGCGCGAATCGCGGGAGTAGACTTGCCGCGCAATAAGCGCATGGAAGTCGCGCTGACGTACGTGTACGGCATCGGCCGATCCATGGCCAGGCAGATCCTCGGCAAGGCCGGCGTCGACCAGCACAAGAAGAGCGACGATCTGAATGACGAAGAGGTGGTGAAAATCCGCCAGGTGATTGATCAGGGCGTCAAGGTCGAGGGTGACCTGCGGCGGGAAGTGG
>JBBITY010000072.1:0-11031 GCA_037440565.1 Desulfurellales bacterium | reverse complement strand
GCCGGGGCGCAGGGGCGCCAGCCCCGCCTCCGAAGAAGAATCGATCTTCATGCCGCAATCTCAGCTCGGGCGATCGCGCGTGGTGCTCAGCAGGACCGGGCGGCGCTCGGCGTTCACCAGACCGCGCTCCATCGCCGCGACGATCTCGCGCGCCGCGGCGACCGGGTCGGCGGCCTCCCACACCGGCGTGCCGACGACGAGGTAATCGGCGCCGGCGCGGATGGCCGCTTCCGGTGTCATCACCCGCTTCTGATCGTCGACCGGCCCCTTGGCCGGACGCACGCCAGGGGTGACGATGAGGAACCGGTGCCCGCACTCGCGGCGAATGCGCGCCACCTCGTGCGGCGAGGCCACCACGCCATCCATGCCCGCCTCGCGGGCGAGGCGCGCCAGGCGGACCACCTGGCTCTCGACGCCGCTGCGCACACCGAGGCGTTTGAGATCCTCTTGGTTCAGGCTCGTGAGCACGGTCACCGCCAGCACCTTCGGCCGCGGCAACTGCTGCGTGCGACAGACCTTCCCGACTTCGGCCATCGTGCGCCGCATCATCTCCAAGCTGCCGGAGGCGTGGACGTCGAACATGCGCACGCCCAGGCGGGTCGCCTCGGCGGCGGCCTTGGCGACGGTGCGCGGGATATCGTGGAACTTGAGATCGAGAAAGACCTCGCCTCCGTGCGCGCGAATGTCGCGCACGATCTGCGGCCCGGCGTGCAGAAAGAGCTGCTTGCCGACCTTGAACATCCCCACGTCGTTCTTGAGCAAGTCGACCAGGGTGAGCGCCTCGGGGACCGAGGACACGTCGAGGGCGACGATGAGCCGCGCTTGCATCTGGCCCGATCGATGCGGGCCGAACAGCCAATGGAGACTCACGCCGCAGTCCCTTCCCGCACCAGGGCGGCCAGCCGATTCACGGCGTCGGCCAGCGGCAGCTCCGCCGCGACGGCCTCGTGCCGGGGCTTGAACTCGACCGCATTGCGCTCGAGGCTCTTCGGGCCGACCGTGAGCCGAAACGGGATGCCGATCAAGTCGGCGTCCTTGAACTTCACGCCCGGCCGCTCCTCGCGGTCGTCCAGCAGCACTTCGACTCCCGCCGTGCGCAACTCGTGGTACAGGTGCTCTGCGGTGGTGCGCTGGCGCTCGTCCTTGCTGTTGACGGGAATCAGGTGCACGTGCGCCGGCGCCAGGGCCAGCGGCCAGATGATGCCGTTCGCATCGTGGTGCTGCTCGATCGCCGCGGCGGCCGTGCGCGTGATGCCGATGCCGTAGCAGCCCATTTCCATGAACTGCTCTTGGCCGTTGGCGTCGAGAAACGTGGCCTTCATCGCGCGGCTGTATTTCGTCCCGAGATAGAAGACCTGCCCGACCTCGATGCCGCGGTGGCCCTCGTACTCGCCGTCGGGACAGCGCCCGCACGGGTCACCGGCCTGCGCGATCCGCAGGTCCGCCCAGCTCAGGTCCGGCAGATCGCGCGCCTGGTCGACGCCGACGTAATGGAAGTCGGTCGCGTTCGCGCCGGTCACCGCACCCGTCATGCCGCGGATGGCGTGATCGGCGACGATGCGCGCCGGCAGGCCGAGGGGGCCGGCGAAACCGGGCGCCGCGCCGGTGAGCCGGGCGACCGTCTCGGGATCGGCCATCGTCGCCCACTGTGCGCCCAGCACTTGCAGCAGCTTCGCCTCGCTCAGCGCGTGGTCGCCGCGCACCAGTGCCGCGACGGTCTCGCCGGTGTCGGTGGTGAAGAGCAGCGTCTTGATGAACCGCTCCGGCGGGACGCCGAGGAAGGCGCTGACGTCCTCGACAGAGCGCTGGCCGGGCGTGGCGACCTGGCGCAGCGGGTGCGGGGCCGCAGCGTGCTGCGGCGCCGGCACGGCCTGGATCGCCGCCTTCTCGACGTTGGCCGCATAGCCGCAGCGCGCGCAACTGACCAGCGCGTCCTCGCCCGATTCGGCGAGGACATGAAACTCGTGCGACAAGCTGCCGCCAATCGCGCCGGTGGCCGCCTCGACCGGCCGGAAGCGCAGGCCGCAGCGCCGGAAGATGCGGTGGTAGGCTTCCGACATGCGCTCGTACTCGCGCTGGCAGTCGGCGTAGTCGGCGTGAAAGGAGTAGGCGTCCTTCATCAGGAACTCGCGCCCGCGCATGAGGCCGAAGCGGGGGCGAATTTCATCGCGGAACTTGGTCTGGATCTGGTAGAGCGTCTGCGGCAGGTCGCGGTACGAGCGAATCTCGCGCCGCACGATGTCGGTGACCACTTCCTCGTGCGTCGGCCCGAAGCAGAAGTCGCGTTCGTAGCGATCCTTGATGCGCAGCAGTTCCTTGCCGTAGTGGTCCCAGCGGCCGCTCTCCTGCCACAGCTCGGCGGGGCAGACGGCGGGCATGAGGATTTCCTGCGCCCCGATGCGGTTCATCTCCTCGCGGACGATGCGCTCGACCTTGCGCACCACCCGCAGACCGAGCGGGAGGAGGTCGTAGATGCCACGCGCAACCTGGCGGATCATCCCGGCGCGCACCATCAGCTTGTGGCTGACCACCTCGGCATCGGCCGGATTCTCCTTGAGGGTCGGAATCAGCGATTGGCGAAAGCGCACGCGAGCTCCTCGCTGGCGGACCTTAGTGATTGCTGCGGGCAGAGGTCAAGCCGGTTTTCCCCAACTTTGACTTGCCGGACCCCCCTGCTATAGTCGCCTCCCGGGGCTCACTCCTAGCCACGGGTTTTCTTTTTCATGGGCTCGGTCGTTGTCGTCATCCCCGCGCGATATGAGTCCTCCCGTCTCCCCGGCAAGCCCCTGGCCGATCTGCACGGACAACCGATGATCCAGCGCGTTTACGTGCGGGCCGCGCGCGCTCCGGGGGTGGACCGTGTGCTCGTGGCGACCGACGATGCGCGTATCCGCGCCGCCGTGGAACGCTTCGGCGGCGAGGTGGCGATGACCCAGCGGGGACATCGCACCGGGACGGATCGCATCGCCGAGGTGGCGGCCGGCCTCGACGCGGACGTCATCGTCAACGTGCAGGGCGACCTGCCGCTGCTCGATCCAGCCATGGTGGGGGCGGCGGTGGCGCCCCTGCGGTCCGACGCCGGGCTGCCCATGACGACGATCAAGACCGCCATCCACACGCCCGACGAGCTGCACAATCCGAACGTGGTGAAGGTGGTCACCGATCGCGACGGCTTCGCGCTGTATTTCTCGCGCAGCCCGCTGCCGTTCTGGCGCGATGGCGCGCGCGCGGAGGTGCTGGCCTACAAGCATGTCGGCCTGTATGGGTACCGGCGCGACTTCCTGCTCACCTTCGCCCGCCTGGCACCGACACCGCTCGAACAGGCCGAGCGACTCGAGCAACTGCGCGCGTTGGAATGGGGATTCCGCATCAAGGTGGTGGAGGTGGCCACGGCGTCGATCGAGGTCGACACCGAACAAGATCTCGAACGGGCTCGCGCCCTGCTTGCGGGCGAGGCCGGGTGAAGGGGAGGGGAAGCATGCCCAGCGACGTCAGGCGGACCAAGTTCATTTTCGTCACTGGCGGCGTCGTGTCGTCGCTCGGGAAAGGCTTGGCCGCCGCTTCCATGGGCGCGCTGCTCGAAAGCCGCGGGCTCAAGGTCACCATCCTCAAGATGGATCCCTACATCAACGTCGACCCGGGCACGATGAGCCCCTTCCAGCACGGCGAGGTGTTCGTCACCGACGACGGCGCGGAAACCGACCTCGACCTCGGCCACTACGAGCGTTTCCTCTCCGTGCGCATGAGCCAGAAGAACAACTTCACCACCGGACAGGTGTACGATGCAGTGATCAGCCGGGAACGGCGCGGCGATTACCTGGGCGGCACGGTGCAGGTGATTCCGCACATCACCGATGAGATTAAGCGCCGCATTCTGGAGGCCGCCGAGGGCGCGGACGTGCTCATCGGCGAGGTCGGCGGCACGGTCGGCGACATCGAAAGCCTGCCGTTCCTCGAAGCCATCCGCCAGTTCCGCTGGGACCGCGGCCGCGAAAACGTCTTGTACGTTCACCTCACCCTGGTGCCGTTCATCGCCACGGCCGGCGAGGTGAAGACCAAGCCCACCCAGCACAGCGTCAAGGAGCTCACCGGGCTCGGCATCCAGCCGGACATTCTGCTCTGCCGCACCGACCGCATCCTCGAACCGAAGATCAAGGCGAAGATCGCCCACTTCTGTAACGTGGACGAGAATGCGGTCATCACTGCGAAAGACGTCGACTGCATCTATGAGGTCCCGTTGGTCCTGCACGACGAAGGCCTCGACGAGCGCCTTGTCGAGAAGCTCAACATGTGGACCGGGGCGCCGAACCTCTCCAAGTGGCAGCGCACGGTGCAGACGGCCAAGAGCGCGCGCGAAGTGGTGCGCGTCGCCGTGGTCGGCAAGTACGTTGATCTGACCGATTCCTACAAGAGCCTGAACGAAGCGCTCGCGCACGGCGGCATCGCCAACGAATGCCGGGTCGAGCTGATCTTCGTCGACTCGGAGAAGATCGAGCAGGAGGGGCTGCCGGACGGACTGCTGCGCGCCGATGCCGTGCTCGTTCCGATGGGGTTTGGGCCGCGCGGCACCGAGGGCAAGATCGCCGCCGTGCGGTACGCCCGCGAAGAGAAGGTGCCGTTCTTCGGCATCTGCTTCGGGATGCAGATGGCGGTCATCGAGTTCGCCCGCAACGTGGGCGGTCTCGCCGGCGCCAACTCGACGGAGGTCGATCCGCAGACGCCGCACCCGGTGATCGACTTGATGCTCGGGCAGCGGACGGTGACGAAGAAAGGGGGCACGATGCGCCTGGGCGCGTACCCGTGCACGCTGGTGGAGGGTACGCTGGCGGCGCGGTTGTACGGCCGGCGCAAGATCAGCGAGCGGCACCGGCATCGCTACGAGTTCAACAACGCCTACCGGGAACAGCTCACCCGGCGCGGGCTGATCTTGAGCGGCGTGGCACCGGACGACTCGCTGGTCGAGATCATCGAGCTGGCCGATCACCCGTGGTTTCTCGCCTGCCAGTTCCATCCCGAGTTCAAGTCCCGCCCGTTCGACTGCCATCCCCTGTTCAAGGGCTTCATCCGCGCCGCGGTCCAGCACAAGGTGGAGACCGGGCGTACGCCGCTGCTCAGTGCGGTGCGCGCAGCGCACTGACGCCGAAGAAAAAGGCTTTCACCACGGGCGCCGTAGGCCAGAAGAGGGCCACCGAAGACGCACGAAAAAGCAGCGCAGATGTCCAGAGATCACTCTCCTGCGTTCCCCGCGGGAAGCGGGTGAGGGTGCCACGAAATGTTCGAGCAGAGCGCACCCGGGGGCACCGAGAGCATCGGGTTTCAGAGCGGTCGGATGGGGGAAGAATATCATGCCTACGACGTTGGCCATTAGAGAGGCTACCCGCTCGGTTCTCTGTGGCGGAACTCTGTGTGGTCGGTGCCTCTGTGGTTCACTATTTGCGGGGCCGAAATGACTCCCCCGAGCCGTGAGGTGGCGATCGGGCCGGTGCGCGTCGGCGGCGGGCGGCCGCTGGTGTTCATCGGCGGGCCGTGCGTCATCGAGAGCCGCGACAGCGCGTTGCGCCACGCAGCGGCAATCCAAGCGGTCACCGAGCGACTCGGCGTCCCGTTCATCTACAAGTCGTCGTTCGACAAGGCGAACCGCACCTCGCTCTCGTCGTATCGCGGGCCGGGGCTGGAGGCGGGGCTGGAGATTCTCGCGGCCGTGCGGCGGGAGATCGGCGTGCCGGTGGTGACGGACGTGCACGAGGCCGGGCAAGCGGGCGCCGTCGCGGAAGTCGCCGACTGCTTGCAGACGCCCGCGTTCCTGTGCCGGCAGACTGATTTTCTGCTCGCCGTGGCGCGGGCGGGCAAGCCGGTGAACATCAAGAAGGGCCAGTTCCTCGCCCCTTGGGATGTCGGGCCCCTGCTGGAGAAGGTCGCGTCGACGGGCAATCGGCAGCTTCTCATCACCGAGCGCGGGACCTGCTTTGGTTACAACAACCTGGTGAGCGACCTGCGCGCGCTGGCGGTGATGGCGCAATTCGGGTATCCGGTGGTTTTCGACGCCGGCCACAGCGTGCAGTTGCCGGGCGGGCAGGGTGGAGCTTCGGGCGGGCAACGCGAGTTCATTCGCCCGCTGGCACGCGCGGCGGCGGCGGTGGGAGTGGACGCTGTGTTTCTGGAAACCCACGAGGATCCCGATCACGCCCTGAGCGATGGGCCGAACTCGTACGCCCTCGCGGCGTTGCCGGCCCTGCTGGCGGAGCTCAAACGCATCGATGCCGTTTCCAAAGAAAGCTAGGCGCGGCCCGCGCGTGCGATGCGCCAACGAGAGCGATGCCGTGCGCCAGGCGCGACGGGTGTTGGCCATCGAGGCGGAGGGCATCGCGGCCGTGAGCAAGCGCCTCGACCAGCGGTTCGAGCGCGCGGTGGAGATTCTGGCCAATTGTCGCGGCAAGGTCGTGGTGGTCGGCATGGGCAAGTCGGGCCTGATCTGCCGCAAGATCGCCGCCACGCTGGCGAGCACCGGCACGCCTGCGGCCTTCCTGCACGCCGCCGAGGCGTTGCACGGGGACTTCGGCGCGGTGGGCAAGAGCGATGTCATTCTCGCTCTGTCGCACAGCGGCGAGACGGAAGAGATTCTCCGGTTGCTTCCCCTGATCAAGCGCTTCGCCTTGCCGCTGATCGCGATCACCGGCGACGTGCGATCCACGCTGGGGCGCGCCGCTGATGTCGCGCTCGACGCGAGCGTCCCGGAAGAGGCCTGCCCGCTCGGCTTGGCGCCCACCGCGAGCACCACGGCGGCGTTGGCCTTGGGGGACGCCCTCGCCGTGGCCCTGTTTCAGCGCAACGGCTTCACCGAGGAAGACTTCGCCGTCTTACATCCGGCCGGCAGTCTGGGACGGCGGTTGTTGAAGGTCGAAGACCTCATGCACGTCGGCGACGAGATGCCACTGGTCCCGCCGACGGCCTCGCTGGCCGATACGCTGCATGAAATGACCAGCAAGCGGCTTGGGGTCACAGGCGTCGTCGGCGAAGGCGGCCAGCTCATCGGCATCATTACCGACGGGGATTTGCGCCGCGGGCTGAGCCGCACGACCGACGTGAACGGCCTGACGGCCGCGCATCTGATGACCACGCAGCCGAAGACGATCGATGGCCGGGCGCTGGCCGCGCGCGCGGTGGCCGAGATGGAGCGCTACAGTATCACGACGCTCTTCATCCTCGATCCCGGGACGCGGCGGCCCCTCGGCATCATCCACCTGCACGATCTGCTCAAAGCCGGGGTGGCATGAGCCGGATGCGAGGGTTCGAGGGGCCGAGGGGGAGCGGGGAGGGATTTCCCCGATCAGGCTGAGTCCGCCCAAGTGACGAGGCTGCACCTCCCTATGATCTTGCGCCGCTTGTACAAGAAGTGGCCCCGGCTTCGTCGCTGGCGCCGCCGCCGGCGCGACGCAGCCGTCTACTGGTTGGTGCGCCTCGCCCTTTGGGTGCTGCGGCTGCTGAGTCTCGAGCGGGCGTTGCGGGTTGCCGATCGCATCGGCGACCTCGCCTTCTGGACGCTGCGCGGGCCGCGCCGGCTGGCCATCGCACAGGTCGGCGCGGCGCTCGGCGACGAGGCGCCCCCGGCCGTCCGCAGCCACATTGTGCAGGCGTCGTTCCGCAACCTCGCCCGCTGCTTTTGCGAGCTGGCGAAGTTCGAGACGATCCGTCCCCAAATCGACTCCTACGTCGCCGTCGAAGGGTGGCAGCACGCCGAACAGGTCATGGCCGAGGGGCGCGGCGGCATCGTGATCACGGGGCATATCGGCAACTGGGAACTCATGGCCGCCTATTGCGCTCTCAAGGGCGTGCCCGTCGGTGCGATCGCGCGCCGGATGAATGACCCGCGGCTGAACGCGCTGGTCGTCGACTTCCGCGCCCGTCACGGCGTGCGGACGATCTTGCGCGAGAGCCCGAGCGCCAGCCGCGAGATCCTGAAGGTGTTGAACGCCAAGGGATTCCTCGCGCTCGTGATCGATCAGGACACGCATGCCCCGTCGGTCTCCGTGCCGTTCTTCGGCCGCGTGGCGCGCACGCCGGTCGCAGCGGCCTCGCTCGCCGTGCGGCGCGACCTGCCCGTCCTTCCGGCGTTCATGCAGCGGCGATCGACCGCCGGACATCGGCTCACCATCTTGCCGCCCGTGCGGCCGCCGCACAGCGGCGACCGGCGGCAAGACATTCTCGAGATGACGCGCGCCTTCAACCGCATCCTCGAAGACCGCGTGCGCAAGAATCCCGCCGAGTGGGTGTGGTGGCACCGGCGCTGGCGCCGCGCTCCGATCGCGCGGCTGGATTTGGATCACCAGATCCACGCTCCAGCGGCGGACTAACCCCCATTTCCTTTCGGAGTCAGGCGGGACGCCCGAAGTCGAAAAGCACCTTCACGGCGCCACTCTTGCCCTGGTCGTAGCAGGCGAGAAACGCGTCCTTGTATTGGCTGAGCGCGAAGCGGTGGGTGATGATGCCCGTCACGTCGATGCGCTTGGTGTGAATGAACTCGAAGTACCACTCCATCGCGTGCTGGCGGCGGCCGTCGAACTCCTCCACGGCGAAGGCGTTGGAGCCGATGATCGCAATCTCCTTGAAGTACAGCGGCGTCCACTCGAAACGCTTCGGCACCTCGACGCCGGTGACGACGATCCGCCCGCGCGGCCGTGTGATGCGCACCCCGACCTCCAACGTCTCGGGCGCCCCGACAGAGTCGTAGATCACGTCGACCCCGCCGTTGAGCATCGGCAGGCCGCGCCACGGGCGTTGCACATCGACTTCGAGAGCGGCCGCCACACCGTCGATGAGGGCGGCGGCCGGCCGGTGGTTGAAGACGCGCTCCGCGCCGAGCCGCCGCGCCAGCTCGGCCTGGTGCGCGTAACGCGCCACGGCGAAAACGCGCACCGCGGGATAGAGGGAGCGGAGGATGGCGATCGACAGCAGGCCGAGGGTGCCGCACCCGTAGACCAGCACGACATCCCCCGGTCGCGGCGGTTGGTGCAGGGTCGCGTGCAGCGAGACGGAAAACGGGTCCGCCAAGACGGCTGCGTCGTCGGGGATGTCGTCCGGTACGGGAATGCATTGCGATTCGTGCGCCGGCAAGAGCGGCGCGAATCCACCCGTCGCGTGCCGGCTGTTGCCGGTGTGAATGCCCGGCTCGATGACGCCGCGCGTGAAGTTTCGACACTGCGCCAGCTCGCCGCGCTGGCACCATTCGCAGAGCGGCAGCCCGCGCGGCGCGCACGACAGCCACGGATTCAGCACGACACGTTGGCCGGCCCGGCGCTGCTTCACCGCCGGGCCGACCTTTTCGATCACCGCCACGACCTCGTGCCCGAGGACCTGCGGGAACGAGATCAGCGCGGTCATGGGGTTGTCGTAGCTGCCGTTGAGAAAGACCTGCTTGTAATCGCTGCCGCAGAGACCGCAGAGCTTCGTGCGCAGCACGACCCAGTCCGGCGCCGGCAGTGCCGGCTCCGGGATATCGGCCATCCGCATCGGCGACGTGGGCCCGACGAACGCGCGCGGGGTCACGCGGCCGAGCAGCCAGGTGAGCACCGTGCGCGGCACGTCGTTCTCGAAAACGAGGGCTTGCATGCAGTCCTTGTACTTGGTCCGTGCCGCACTTTGCAACGCGAGTCCAGGCCTGGAAAGAGGAGGGCGAGGGGAAAACCAGGCCGGATGGTTTTCCCCTCGGCGGGGCGCAGGGGCAAAGCCCCGCCTCCGACGAAGAATCGATCTTTTATCGCAGGCGGGCTCCGCCCTGCACCCGGCGAGCCCATCGCGCACTACAACCCGGCCGCTTGGAGTGCCGCTTTGAGTGCCGCCAGGGCGCGGGCGCTTTCCTCGTCGCTCAGAACCAGCGGTGGGGCGAGGCGGACCACGGTGTCGCGGTGCAGCGTCCAGTTCAGAATCAACCCGCGTTCGAACGCGGCGTGGCAGAAGCTCTTGGTCAGCTCCGGATCGGCCAGTTCCAGACCGATGAGCAACCCCTTACCGCGCACGGCGCACAGCCGCGAGCCCAGCAGGCGGCTCAGGCGCTGGCGCCACAGATCACCGAGGTGCGCGGCGCGCTGCGGCAGACCCTCGCGCACGGCGAAGCTCAGCGCCGCGAGCCCCGCCGCGCACGACAACGGGTGGCCGCCGAAGGTGGTCACGTGCGCGAACGATGGGTCGTGCGACAGCGTGGCCATGACCTCCGGACGCGCGATGAACGCGCCGAGCGGCAGGCCACCGCCCAGGGCCTTCGCCAGGACCAGGACGTCGGGGCAAACATTCCAGTGCTCGCAGGCGAACCAACGCCCGGTCCGCCCGAGTCCGGTGACCACCTCGTCACACACCAGCAACGCCCCCACCGCGTCGCAGCGCGCGCGCAGCGCGGGCAAAAACTCGTCGCCCGGCACGCGGACGCCGCCCTCGCCTTGAATCGGCTCGACGACGACGGCGGCCACCGACTCGTCGATCTGCCGCAGGCCGCGCACGTCGTCGAAGGGCAGGAAGCGCACGCCGTCGAGCAACGGCTCGAACGGGCGGCGGTAGCGTGGGTTGCCGCACAGGGCGAGCGCCCCGGTGGTGTCGCCGTGATAGCTGCCGTGGAAGGCCGTGATCCGCGTGCGGCGGGTGAACTTGCGCGCCAGCTTGAGTGCACCTTCGATGGCCTCCGCCCCGCTGTTGGTGAAGAACGTCACCGTCAGATCGCCTGGGGCCAGCTCAGCCAGACGCCGGGCGAGCGCCACTTGTGGTTGCTGCACGCTCTCGCCGTACACCATCACGTGCAGGTAGCGTTCCGCCTGTTCCTGCACGGCAGCGAGCACCTCGGGGTTGCAGTGTCCGACGTTGGCGACGCCCATGCCGCCCAGCAGGTCGAGGTATTCCCGGCCGGAGGCATCCCACACGCGCGCGCCGCGGGCCCGGCCGATCACGAGCCCGAGCGGCTCCGGCGAGGTTTGGCAGACGAAGCGGAGGAAGTCCTGCTCGTCGTCGACGAGCTGCTTCTGCTTCAGCTTCAGCTCGCCATCGTGG